>NZ_JBFUMG010000069.1:0-13978 GCF_054049495.1 Phyllobacterium sp. P5_D12
TCGCCCCATAGTTTCACCCTCTGACGATTGCGGTAATCGATAAGAAACAGGAACGCCTTGGGGTTATCGGCAAGGTTGCCGGAGGTTATGTACTGACGGTTGCCGGCAAAATCCGCAAACGCGATGGTCGTATCGTCGATGACACGCAGATAGCCGGGTGGGCCGCCGCGATGCTGAATATAGGGCTGGCCCTCGTCATTGGCCGTGCCGAAGAAGATGCTGGTCTGGCTGTGGATGAAATCCGCCAGGTCTGGCGCAATACGCGTTTGCCACGAGCCACGCTGCTCCATGCTCTCATAGCCATGGCGGGACCCCTTGCGGGACTGAATTGCTTTGACGGTCGGCGTGAAAGCGACGTCGCTGGAAAAGGCGTGTCCAGATGACATGACCAACTCCTCGGAGGGATTGAGATACGTGAACGCTAACATAGTTTCTTCCATGAAATTGCTGTAGACATCAGTTACTGGAGTTTTCATTCCAGAAAATGGAAGGTTGGAATGGATCGTCTGGATGCAATGGCCGTGCTTCTTGCTGTTACAGAGGCCGGAAGCCTGTCCGCCGCCTCACGCCGCCTTGGGATGCCGCTCGCCACGATCAGCCGAAAGGTCTCCGATCTTGAGGCGCATCTGAAGACGCGTTTGCTTATCCGATCGAGCCGTCGCGTCTCGCTGACTGATGCCGGCCGCGCCTATGTCGAGGCGAGCAAGGCCATTCTGGAGCAGGTCGATGAGGCGGAACGCACTGCAGCGGGCGAATACACAACGCCGAGAGGCGATCTGGCGATGAGCGCGCCGGTGGTATTCGGGCGGCTTCATGTGCTCCCCGTCGTGATCGAATTCCTCAAAATTTATCCGGAAATCAATTTGAGGCTCAGTCTCAGCGACCGTCAGGTCAATCTGGTGGAAGACCATATCGATCTCGCGCTGCGCATTGGCAACCTGCCGGACAGCAATCTTGTCGCGACGACGGTCGGCTGGATCCGGCGTGCGGCGTTTGCGAGCCCGGCCTATCTTGCGCAACGTGGTGTGCCAGAGCGCCCTGAGGACCTCCATGGCCATGAGTGCATCACCTTCGAGGGGMTGAATTCCCCGCGAAGCTGGACTTTCATGGATGGCAAGAAGGAGGTCGTTGTGCCGGTCCACTCGCGACTGAGCGTCAGCACGGCCGACGCGGCAATCGATGCGGCAGTTGCGGGCCTCGGTGTGACACGGCTTTTGTCTTACCAGGCCACCCGCGCTCTAGCGGCGGGCGAATTGCAGATCGTGCTCGAGCCGTTTGAACCGGAGCCGTGGCCGGTAAGCCTGATCTACGTAGGACAGGGGTTGGTGCCGCTGAAACTGCGGGCGTTTATGGATTTCGCTGTGCCGAGGCTGAGGGAGCACGTTCTCCAATGAGGTCAGGCAAGATCGTCAACAGTGATGCCAAGAGCGGCTGCGATTTTCTTGATCGTATCAAAACTGCCATCCCTCGCTCCACTCTCAATTTGAGAAAGAAACGCGGCGCTGATCTCAGCCTTTGCGGCAAGCTCCCGTGCTGAAAGATTGCGAAACTCGCGCCACACCTTGATTTTGTTCTCGCCGTCAATCATGCGATCGGCAAACGCTGCGGGTACCAATTCCTCCATCCCAGCCGACAATTTCCGTTGAAATTCATCATATGTGGCAATATCGGCTGCCATTTCTGCCGCATCGACAAGCCGTTCATAATCGGCAAGCGGCAATATCGCTAGCCGGTCACCGCTTGGAGTTGTGATAATATCGGGTTTGACCATATCAGTTCCCATATATTCCGCCGCGAGGACCGATAGCTTCGATGTGCAGGACATTGCCATGGTCATCGAAGATCACCGGCCAGTCCCCAACGCGAAGTCTAAAGCCATCGCGGCCTTGTAGTTTGACAATGTTACGCGCCAGTACGGCCGGATTCTCGGCATACTGGACGATTTTCGAGCGGATCAGCTTTGCTGTGTTGGCCGGCATTCGGCTTAACGCTTTCAACGCATCACGGCTATAAGCGATCTCTTTCATCCAAGATAATTAGCGCAAAGCAAATTTCAAGGCAATATGATTAGTTTGGAAAGCTCCAGATGGAAGAAGCTAAAACAGCAAGTATGTAGGGTACTTGCCAATCCCATGAATATCGCGGATCTCCCGGTGGCACTCGCCGAAGTCCGGTCCGAGCGCGTCGAAAGTGCTTTGGGAGATCTGGATACGTCCGGGCGTCCCGCAGGATTCCATGCGGCTTGCAACGTTCACCGTGTGCCCCCAGACATCGTAGACAAAGCGCTTTCGACCAATCAGACCGGCGATTACAGGGCCGGAGTTTATTCCAATTCGCAGGCTGAGCCGACGCTCACCTGTCATCTGGCACGTCTCGGCCAGCATGGCCCTTGCAAACGCCACGGCTGCCTGGGCATGATCCGGACGCGGATCGGGCAACCCGGCCGCAGCCATATAGGCGTCACCGATGGTCTTGATCTTCTCGATACCGTGCTGATCCGCCAATTCGTCGAAACGCGAAAACAGCTCTCCAAGTCTTTGAACCAGTGTGATCGGCGGGGTGCGTGCCGCGAACTCTGTGAAATTGACGATATCTGCGAAGACGATCGTCGCCATATCGATGCGATCGGCGATCACTTTTTCACCATCGGCGAGTCGCTTCACCACCTGTCTCGGCAAAATTGCATCCAGGAGCGTATCGGCGCGCTCCTTCTCGAATTCGATCTGCGCGAGATAGCGCCTTTCGCGCTCACGCCAACGGCTGCGTTCAAGACAGGCGGTTATGCGTGCACGCAATAGCACCGGATCGATTGGTTTGTGCAGATAATCCTCGGCCCCTGCCTCGATGCAACGGATAATGGCGTCATCGTCTTTCAGGCCCGAAATCATGATGACGGGTATCTCGCGCAGGCGTTCGTGCGATTTGAGCCGGCTGAGGAGTTCAATGCCGTTCATGTCGGGCATCAGGATATCGGCCAGGGCCAAATCGAATTCCTGCGTCTCCAGGATGCGCAGCGCTTCTTCGCCGGAACTGGCGACAGTGACGAGATGGCCGTCGCGCGTGAGGCGCCGGTTCAGAAGATCGCGGTTCGAGGCGGTGTCGTCGACAACGAGGATACGGCCCGTTTCGTCCGACGAAGGAGCCACGCGGGCGGCAATGCTCCGAGCGAGGTCCGCCGCTATGGTGACGTCAATGTGGTCTGTCGGCTTTTCGTCGGGATCATCGGAGAAAACATCGAGCCTTCCATCAATCTGCTCCAGCAAGAACCGGCTTTCCTCGATGATCTTCGCAATATCATCAACGATGCTTGCGGCGAGAACATCCGAGAAATCCTCTATGACCATTTCCGAATAGCCGAGAATGGCGTTCATCGGCGTTCGCAAATCGTGCCGCAATTCACTATCGACGGTGAATATTCCGGCAGTTTGCGACGCTTCCATCTCCAAAAGCCGCTTGATAAGCAAGTTCAGGTCGCGAGCAGCGCCAAGCACCTTCTCAAGATCGGGCAATGCTTCGGCGGGCCCGTTTTCCAATACCGCTTCGATCACCAGTTCCTGATAACCAAGGATTGCCTGTGCGGGATCGGCGATCTTCTGCACAAGGCGGGCAATATAGGCGCGGCGGCCGATGTCATTGGGAAGGGACACCGGCGCTCAACCTCCGGTCAGTCTGATGATCTTGTCGAGGAGCGCCGGCAACTCGATTGGTTTGGTATCATAATCATCGCATCCGGCTTCCATGGCCTTTTCCCGGTCTCCGGCCATGGCGTGGGCGGTGAGCGCGATAACAGGAATGGCGGCCGTGACGGGATTTCCCTTGATCCGCCTTGTAGCCTCCCAGCCGTCGATCACCGGCAGGCTCATGTCCATAAGAACAAGATCAGGCTTGTTGCTCACCGCGGCTTCGACGCCGGCGAGGCCGTCAGTTGCGATGATCACCTCATATCCCCGCCGCTCCAACCGGCGCGAAAGCATGTCGCGGTTCATCTCATTGTCTTCGACGAGAAGAATCTTGACCATATTCCAGCTCCTCAAGCATCTTCACTGAGCGGCACATGCCGCTTCAAGGCTGCGATCAGGTCGGCGCGGCCTTTGGTTCCCTTTCTGACAACTTCACTCGCACGCGTATTGAGCCAATTCAGTTCATCGCGAGTAAGGTCCTTCGATGTGACGACGACGACGGGAATATCGACGAGATCAGACCTGTCCTGAATAGCCCGAAGCAGCGCGAAACCGTCCATGTTGGGCATCATCAAATCGAGGACCATGACCGTGGGGCGTCCTGCCTCAAGCTCCGCAAGCCCACGCTGGCCATCGATGGCCTCCCGAACCCGCCAGCCTTCACGAACGAGGACCCGCCGGAAAAGTTCCCGCGTTGCCGGGTCATCGTCTACAATGAGCACGTCGTGCTGCCCGGCGCCCGCGACAGCGTTCAACATTTCAACGAGCTGACGCGGATCGATAGGCTTGACCAGATGGCCCGCTGCACCGAAGGCCAACCCCATCTCCCGATCCGCGACGACGGTTGCAAGGATAACAGGGATATCGCGCAGCGCCTTGTCCGACTTGATCTCGCGCAGCACCGACCAGCCGTCCTGACCGGGCATGATAACATCCAGAATGATCGCGTCTGGGCGCGATTTGCGCATCTTCGCCATGCCCTCTTCGCCGCCGGCGGCTTCGATGACGTTGAAGCCCGCGCTGCGGACAGTGTCAGAAATGAACTTGCGTGCCCGCGCTTCATCGTCGATGACGAGAACGGTTCCGCGCCGTGCGTTATCAGCCAGCTCCGCCTGCGGAGCGGTTTCCTCGGCGAGGGGTATGGTGCCGTTTGCCGGTATTGTGAACCGGAAGGTCGAGCCTTCGCCGAACTTGCTTTCCACCTCGATGGCTCCGCCCATCATCTTGATGAAATGCTGGGTGATGGCGAGGCCAAGGCCGGTTCCGCCATAGTTGCGTGTGGTGGATGCGTCGACCTGTACGAACGCCTGGAAGAGCTTTGCCTGTTGCTCCTTTGTCATGCCAATACCGTTGTCGCTGACAGCAAATTCCACCAGATCGCCACGCTCGTCGTCGTGATAGCGCCGGACCGACAGCCGGATCTCATCGTTCTCGGTAAACTTGGCGGCATTTGACAGCAGATTGAAAAGGTTTTGCCGCAGCTTGGTCTTGTCTGTTTCGATTTCGTCGGGCTCGACCGATACGGTTACCGTCAGGCGATTGCCTTTTTTGGCGATCAGCGGAGCAACGGTGCTTTCGACATCAACCAGGAGCTGTTTCAGGCTGACAGGCTCGATGTAGAGCTCCATCTTGCCCGCCTCGATCTTCGAAAGATCGAGCACATCATTGATCAATGCGAGAAGGTGACGGCCCGATCCCATGATCTTGCCGAGGTCGGCAACAAAGCCGGGCTTATCCCAATCGCTGGCATCCTCCATCAGCATTTCACTGTAACCAATGATCGCATTGAGCGGCGTGCGCAATTCGTGGCTCATCGAAGCGAGGAAACGGCTTTTTTCCTGGCTGGCGACTTCTGCACCCTGCCTTGCTTCCTCAAGTTCCGTATGACGACGCTTGAGATCGGTAATATCGGTATAGACGGCAACCGTCCCGCCTTCCGGTGTCTTGCGCTTGGCAACGCGTATCCAGGTGCCGTTGGCAAACTGCCGTTCCATTGTACCTTGCGGGTCCCGCTGGCGGCGCAATGCCTCCTTGAGCCAGGCCTCGCGCTCGGCACGGTCTATCTCGGTCCGGCCACGCTCCGCTTGTGCACGCATGATATCTTCAAAGCTTGTTCCCGGTATCATCAGGTCGGCGGTTTCTGGGAATATCTCGAGATAACGCTGGTTTACGAGAACAAGCTTGTCATCTGCATCGAACAGGGCAAAGCCATCGGGAATGGTTTCGATCGCAGTCCGGACAGTATTGCGCTGGTGTTCCGCAGCGGCTTCAAGCACGCGCCGTTCTGCCTGCCCATCGCGCAACAGACGCAATGTCGTCGCGAGCCGGCCAAATTCGTCGCGACCCTCGGGAGGCAGTTCGACATTCTCGCGTCCCTCGGTAAGCTGCGCCATCGCCTTGTCGACGCGGCCCAGCGGTACAAGGATCGACCTCAGAACCAGCCAGGTCATGAACGCGCCAATGATGGTGATAGCACTGACCGCAATCATGGCGCGGTGAAATGTGTTTCGCATCGTTGTGACGGCCATATCGCGCGCACCATCGGCTTCAGTTTCGAGGCGCGTTTCAAGCGCCGTCAGTACGCCGTCTATTTCGTCACTATAATTTCTTGCTGCTGCCAGCTGCGTGTTGCCGACGACGCGGTTGTCGTTGGTGTAGGCGTCGACGGCTTCCATTGCCTGATCGTAATAGGCTTTTGCTCCCTTCTCGATCATATCGGCGGCGTCAGGGGCAAATTCCCTGATGCGCGCCAAATCCGCCTCAAGGGCAGTTCTTGCGGTTTCGGCGCGACGCTCCGACAGCGTCAGCAGGCTCACCGACAGATCGGTCAGCCAATAGCGCATTTCACCGAAATGCCGGTGGGCCTTGGCAGCCTCGCTGAACATATGAAAACGCGCATTGGCCACGTCGACGCGCCGCTGGTTGTCGAGAAGGTCATGGGCCATGAAGGCGACGCTGAGGAGAAGGCCACCCAACAGAACTGCCGAAAGACAGGCCAAGCGTAATGGTATCTTCCGTTCCAGCAAACGGCCGAAGCGAGACCGGATGGCATTGAAAGCGTTCATTTGAACAGCGTGATGCTCATCGCACCGCCCAGGTCGCCTTCAGCGCCGCCTTCTTTCGGATAGCCGGAGATATCCATCTCCCCCTTGGGTGTTCCGTGGCAACTAAGGCACGAAGCGGAATAATATTCGGGAATGAGCATGCGAAACGCAGGACGGCCGTTCATGGGAACCTCTTCGACGAAGGGTTTGCCTTTTGGCCAATCGGCGGACATGAATTTCTGTTCGATGACCTGCTGCTCCCACTGGTCGGGCAGGGCTTTGCGATTGCGCACGAGTTCCTTTGGAGCTGTCACCTTCATCTTTGCCTGATCGCCGACTTTTTCCCCGAAGCGTTCATTGACGAGGCGGGCAAACGTGGCGGGAATAAAGCCCTTGAAACCTACGCCCTCTACATCGATCATCTTTTGATGCTCATCGACGACTTCGCGCAAGGCCGCGACCTGGGCATCAAAAAGCTTTTTGTCGTCCGCATCGAAACTGTCTTCTGGCGCAGGTTTTCCCTTGGCGAAGATTTCGAGCGTCTCGTCAGCAACACGTTGCCCCGTCAGATGCTTGTCGCCTATCGATGCGTCGTTGATCAGTTTTTGGTGGCCGGAAATCACTGTGCGACCAGCACGCAGGAACGCAGCCAGCCGTTCCCCCGTCGCGATATCATTGCTGTCGTCCGCGGCGACCGCACCTGCGAAAGCGCAAAATACAACCCCTGCTAGAAAAACTCCGCACCTCAGACCGCGATGCATGGTGGTTCCCCGTATTTTATTGATTATGGGAAGAGTGTAACAGACGCTGGAAAGATTCAAAAGCGCCCCATTGGGGTGTCCCTTGTAGCACTATTCGAACGGGCAAAAGGCTCTCGATTCCGTGACGTGGTTCAGACGTGGCTGTGCGTGGTTGCGCCACCTTTGGAGCATTGAAAAGCAATCAAAGGACGGGGGTATCCACCAAAGAGACTACGCCTTTCACCCGCCGTGGCGCATTTTTCTCCGGCTAATTCTAACGGTATAATTACAGGAGTACTCTAGGTCGTGTGGACAGTTATGGATTGGAGCGTGGTATGAGCAAAAATCGTCCAGTTCGAGGAGCGAGTCCGAAGGCGGAGTTGTTCTCCGTCGAGGGCTCGCGACGCTGAAATGGGCGATTTTGGCCATATCCCTTCGGGACGCGGCGGATTTCAGCCCTGGCTTCGTTGAAAAGCCCTTGTTGTGGGATACACCACGGCGGTCTTTTCGCCTTGCCAGCTCAGAAATCCGGCTCGCGCCACGCCCAATCGCTAACTGTCCACACGACCTAGGGGGAACGGGGGCCTTGTAAGCGTATGTTTATCGATGCGAGAGAACTTCCATGCGGATCTGTACTCCATACGGAAATCTGCATTATCGGCGGCGGGGTGGCAGGTATAACGCTTGCTTTGGAATTTGCGCGGCGCGGCATAGAAACATGCGTCCTTGAAGGCGGCGGACTCAAGTTCAACGCTCAGTCGCAAGCGCTCTATCGCAGCGAAAATGTTGGTCTTGACTATGATCTTCACGCCACCAGGACGCGGCAACTGGGCGGCAGCTCCAATTGCTGGGGCGGGTGGATACGGCCCTTCATAAACATCGATTTCGAACGAAGGGATTGGGTTCCAAACAGCGGCTGGCCAATCGATCTCACCGAAGTGGACCGCTACTATCACCGTGCGAACGATCTCGTTAAGGTCAATGACCATAGCTTTGAACCGCAGTTCTGGCGCGAGCACCTTTCTCCCAAACAGGTTCAGTTACTGGAGTTGAACGATGGATCGCTCGAGACGATCGTCAGCAAGTTCAGCCCTCCGACGCGGTTTGGACGCGACTACCGCGCTTCTTTGGCTGCTGCCAGGACGACCAAGGTGCTTCTCAACGCCAACGTAACCGAGATCGCCACCAATGATGATGCTTCCGTTGTGACGGGTGTCCACGTTGTGTCGTCAGCGCAGAAGCCGTTTTTCGTCCGGGCAAAGCGGACTATCCTGGCTGCAGGCGGTGTCGAGAACGCCCGGCTCATGCTTCTTTCGAACAAGGTGGCGCCGGCTGGGCTTGGCAACGAGCACGATGTGGTGGGCCGTTATTTCATGGAACACCCGCGCATCCGCCAAGGGCAGGTGATGCCGTCCAGCACAGCGGCGGCGTTCCGTTTTTACGATGCGCGTCACACGTATCACAATCCAGAGCTTGCTGTGGATGGCACCAGCGCCAGCGCCCATTTCGGCCTTGCCGAGCACGTGCAGCGGGAGGAAAAGCTGGTCCAGTGCCGAACTTATTTCCGCGCGTGCCKGGCCGGGGAAAACAGCGACGTCACCGAACGCTTTCATGAACTCTACAGCGCAATTCAACGAAGAAACTACCGCGACATCAAGCTGCGAACCTTCGCCACTGTAGCGCGTGGCAGTCCCAACCTGATGGCGTCCTTGATCTATCGCAGGCTGAAGCTTGCGGCAAAATCGGATCATTTCCAGATCGAGAGTGTTGTCGAGCCGGTTCCGGACCGCGAGAGCCGTGTCACACTGTCCCGGCAACGCGACAGTCTTGGCCTGAACCGGGCGGAACTGAACTGGCGGGTGGGCGATCTCGAGAAACGCACGCACCGGCGCATGCTGGGATTGATGAAACAGCAGCTCGAAGGTTCGGGTATGGCGCGCGTCGATATGGAGCAGGAGGACGAAGGACAGCAGCATCCCATCATCGGGTGCAATCACCACATGGGCACGACGCGTATGCATGTGGATCCGCGTCTTGGCGTGGTGGATCAGAATTGCAAAGTCCACGGGATGCGCAATTTGCACGTCGCCGGCAGTTCGGTCTTCCCAACATGCGGCAATGACATGCCGACGCTGACGATCGTCGCCCTGACCTTGCGCCTTGCCGATCACATTACGATGATGCTTGGAGTTTGAGGGTCACGCTGACTTTGGCCGTCAGTTGTTTCCGGCCCAGGACGGCCGGCGTGGTATGCCATCATTGTCCGATGGAGAGCCATTGGACACACAGCCGCTCAAGGCCATTAGAACGAGCATCAGGAATAGTCGCATCTTTGCCTCCAAAAGCGCGGCCCGTTCAACAGTCGTATAAGGGAGCGGCAGGGAGCGCTGTTTTGGTTTCCTTAGTGGCGATGCTAAAAACTGCACGCTGCAGCGCGCATGGTCAATTCACAATGGCGTTTAAGAGACGGGAACCGACCTGTCCGTCATCCTCGGGCTTGACCCGAGGACGGAGAGGGAGGCGCATTTCAGACAGAACCTGAAAGGTTCTAGCGGCTAAATTCCTCGAAGAGCTGATCTACCTTCGCCTGGGCCTCGGTGAGCAGCGTGATACAATCGCCCTTGTTGATGGACTTGCTCAGCCGGGTCGTGCCATTTTTCAAGCCGCTGTCCAGATTGGATACGTCCTCGTCCTTGAAAGTCGTGTCCGTGTCGAACTTCCTCACCCAGCGTCTGACGGAATCCCGCTTCGTCCTGTAGAGAGGGTCACTGCAGGCGTAGGATAATTTCATCAGATCGAATTGGGCCTGCATGACGGCATCACCCTGTTCAACCCTGGTTCCCGCCAGATATACACCCAAGAACAACGAAACAGTCAGCATTCGTCCCCCTATGCTCTGCTCGAATCACCCCATGGACGAGCAGCACCCCGAAGATACTTGCTGCGCATGTGCCGGAAAGTAGCTCGTTCGATTGAGAAAGGGGGCGGTCACGTTCGTTCGTGGCAGCGAGGTAGACGTCAATCGCCCGCCCGACCCCATTCTAAAGCTAATGGCAGTCGCGCCCGCGATCCTAGTATCTCATACCGCGCAAGATCGCTACCCTTKGCTAGCGCTGCATATTCATCAGGTCCGGCATCGACATCATGTTCGCATTGAGGTTGGCCATGATGATCATCGAACCGAACACGACAAGGGCAACGACGAAGACGCCGAAGGCCAGGGCAAGGATGTTGTTGAGGCTGTCGGGTGCGCTCGAAATGTGAAGAAAGAAGACGAGGTGGACGCCCATCTGGGCAATCGCCAATACGGCAAGCAGGATCGGTACGCCCGGTCCCCAGACTAGATCTGTTCCAGCAACCCAGAATGAAGCCAGCGTCAGTATGATCGCGAAGACCAGCCCGATAAGGTAGCCCTGCCAACTTCCCCCGGCCACGCGCGGTGCACCGGCCTCCTGATCCTCGGTCGTTTCAATGGGTTCTGCCATCAGTGGGCTCCAAGATAAACGATTGTGAAAACACCAATCCAGACAATATCGAGCGCGTGCCAGAACAGGCTGAAACAGCGTAGCCGCCGCAGGACCATCGGACGGAAACCGAGCGTCAGCACCTGCGCGAACATCACCAGCAACCAGAACAACCCCGCCGACACATGCAGGCCATGCGTGCCCACCAGAGTGAAGAAGGCGGAGAGGAAGGCGCTGCGATCGGGTCCGGCACCGCTCTCAATCATGCCATGGAATTCAGACAGTTCCATGCCGACAAAGGTCGCGCCGAGCAAGAACGTGACCGCGCCCCAGGCGGCGGCGGGGATCAGTTTGCGTTGTTCGACGGCCAAGGACATCAGGCCACAGGTGAAGCTTGACGCGAGAAGAATAGCTGTCTCCAGAAGGACGCGGTTGCGATCAAACAGATCATTCCCCGACGGTCCGCCCGCCGTTTCGTGCGAGAGCACGGCAAATGCTGCAAACAATGCCGCAAATATGACGATGTCGCTCAGGAGAAACAGCCAGAAGCCGAAGGTAACCACCACATTTCTCGGCGCGGGGCCGCGTTCCGATAGTGGAATCTCGCGAACCTCTGAGTGAGTCGATGAACTTGCACTCATATGGCGGCTCGCTGCCGTTGGCTCGCGACGACGTACTCGACCTCGTCCGAAACGCGCCAGGCGTGGGCAAGAATGGTCATGAGCGCGCCTATCAATCCGGCGATAGCCATCCACCAGATATGCCAGATCAGGGCGAAGCCGGCCATGACGGCAAAGAATGCCAGCACGAACCCGATGGGGCTGTTGCGTGGAACTGCGATTGTTTCCGGATCGGGACCATTTTGACGCTGGGATTTGGGACTTTTCTTTGCTTCCCAGTAAGGGTCAAGGCCGTTTACCGCCGGCAAGACCGAATAGTTCCATGCGGGAGGCGGGGATGGCGTGGACCATTCGAGTGTGCGCCCATCCCATGGATCGCCGGTAAGATCGCGTCGCTGGTCGCGTGTGCGGATACTGACGACGAGTTGAACGCCGGTGAGGACGATACCGGCGAGGATGACGATTGCGCCAAGCAGTGCGACCAGCATCAGAGGCTGCCACCCGRCAACATCGTAGTGTTGCATCCGCCGTGTCGCGCCCATGAGGCCGAGGATGTAGAGCGGCATGAAGGCCAGATAAAAACCAATGAACCAGCACCAGAAAATTACCTTGCCGATACGCTCGTCCAGCTTGAAACCAAAAGCCTTGGGGAACCAGAACGTATATCCTGCGAAAGCACCGAAAAGCACGCCTCCGATGATCACATTATGGAAATGCGCCACGAGAAACAGGCTATTGTGCAGGACGAAATCCGCTGGGGGAATTGCAAGCAAAACGCCTGTCATGCCGCCAACGACGAAGGTCACCATGAAGCCCAGCGCCCAATAGACCGGCGCATCGAAGCGGAGACGGCCGCCATAAAGCGTGAATAACCAGTTGAAGATCTTCACACCGGTTGGCACTGCGATGATCATCGTCATGATGCCGAAAAAGCCGTTGATGTCCGCGCCCGCTCCCATCGTGAAGAAGTGGTGCAACCACACCATGAACGAGAGCACGCATATTGCCATGGTGGCGATGACCATGGAGCGATAACCGAATAGTGCTTTGCCGGAAAAGGTGGCGATGACCTCGGAGAAAACGCCGAATGCGGGCAGGATCAGAATGTATACTTCGGGATGACCCCAGGCCCAGATGAGATTGATATACATCATGGCATTGCCGCCGGCCTCGTTCGTGAAGAAGTGAAATCCGAGGTAGCGGTCAAGAAGGAGCATCGCGAAGGTCGCGGTCAGGATCGGGAAAGCCGCAACGATCAGAAGATTGGAAGCGAGCGCAGTCCAGCAGAATATGGGCATCCTCATATAGCCCATGCCGGGTGCTCGCAGCTTCAGGATGGTCGTGGTGAGATTTATGCCTGACAAAAGCGTGCCCGCGCCGGATATCTGCAGCGCCCAGAGGTAATAATCGACGCCAACTCCGGGCGAGTAGGCCAATTCCGACAGAGGCGGGTAGACCAGCCACCCTGTCCGTGCGAATTCGCCAATGACGAGTGACATATTCACAAGCAGCACACCTGCCGCCGTCAGCCAGAAGCTGACCGAGTTCAACACGGGAAACGCCACATCGCGGATACCGAGTTGCAGAGGCACGACGAAGTTCATCAGGCCGACCATGAAGGTCATGGCCACAAAGAAAATCATGATCGTGCCATGAGCCGAGAATATCTGGTTGTAGTGTTCTGGCGGCAGATAACCCTGCGCCCCGCCAGCGGCCAATGCCAGTTGCGAGCGCATCATAATCGCGTCGGTAAAGCCCCGGACGAGCATGATCAGCGCAAGCAGGATATACATGACGCCTATGCGCTTGTGATCGACGCTGGTGATCCATTCGGACCAGAGATAAGGCCACCAGCCTTTCCACGTGACAAGCAGCAATACCGCCAAGATCGTCAACATGACCAGCAGGGATGCGATCATGGGAATGGGCTGGTCGAAAGGTATGGCGGCCCAGCTGAGTTTTCCGAGCATGTCAGGTTCCGTCAGAAATTGAGGGTGCCGAATGGTGCCCGTTTGGGGATGTACCGGATGCGGGGTTGTTTGAATTCACGATATCATTGAACAGGTTTTGCTCCACCTGACCAAAGGTGGACGACGCTACCGCGGAACTCGGACGCGCTAGCTGCGCATAGCTGGCCTTGTCCAAATTCCCGCCAGCGGCGCGCGTGTTTGTGGTCCATTGGTCGAAGGCTTGCTGCGGCATTGCCTCGACTATAAAGCGCATATCCGAAAAGCCTTCGCCGCTGAATTGCGCCGAAAGTCCCGGATATCTTCCCGGCTTGTCTGCGAGCAGATTGAGCCGCGTCGTCATGCCCTCCATCGTATAAATCTGGCTGCCGAGCTGTGGCACGAAAAAGCTGTTCATTACAGTTGCCGACGTCAGCTGAAAGCGTATCGGAACACCTGCCGGCACCACGAGGCTGTTTACGCT
>NZ_JBFUMG010000070.1:0-13968 GCF_054049495.1 Phyllobacterium sp. P5_D12
ACAATACACAGGTCACCGCCACCGAAGAGGACGGCAAGACCCTTAAGCTGACTGGTGACGTCAAGCGCGAATATTTCCTTTTTGGCACCGATCAAAATGGCCGTGACCTGATGGCCCGTGTCATGCTCGGTGGACAAATCTCACTCACGATCGGCTGTCTCGCCAGTCTCGTGTCGCTGTTCATTGGCGTCATCTATGGTGCCATATCCGGTTATCTGGGCGGCCGGGTAGATAACGTCATGATGCGCCTCATAGAAATCCTCTATTCGCTGCCATTCGTTTTCCTCGTTGTCGTTCTGGTGGTGTTTTTCGGCCGGAGTTTCATCCTGATCTTTCTGGTGATCGGCGCTGTCGAATGGCTGGACATGGCGCGTATCGTGCGTGGTCAGACACTTGCCTTGAAGCGACGTGAATTCATCGGCGCGGCGCAGGCGCTCGGTTTGACCGACTGGCAGATCATCCGGCGCCACATCATCCCGAATACGATTGGACCGGTCGTTATCTTCGTTACGGTGGTCGTTCCGAAAGTGATCCTGCTGGAAAGCTTCCTCTCCTTCCTCGGGCTCGGCGTCCAGGAGCCGCTCACCAGTTGGGGTGCACTCATCTCGGCGGGTGCCGACAAGATGCAATCTTCGCCGTGGTATCTGATTTTTCCCGCCATCTTCTTCGTCGTCACGCTGTTCTCGCTGAATTTCATCGGCGACGGCTTGCGCGATGCACTCGACCCGAAGGACCGCTGAGATGGATATGCAAGCCAATGTCCTCTCCGTACGCGGCCTCAAGGTCGACTTCACCACGCCGGACGGCGACGTCAAGGCCGTCAAAGGTATCGATCTCGATGTAAAGCCGGGTGAGACGCTTGCTGTTGTGGGCGAATCCGGTTCCGGCAAGAGCCAGACCATGATGGGTATCATGGGCCTCTTGGCCAACAATGGCCGCGTTACAGGCTCAGCCAAATATCGCGGCCAGGAGCTGATCGGTCTGCCGCTCAAGGGCCTCAATGAGGTGCGCGGCGCCAAGATCACAATGATCTTCCAGGAGCCGATGACCTCGCTCGATCCGCTCTATACGATCGGGCGGCAGATCGCCGAGCCCATCGTCCATCACAAGGGGGTGAGCTTCAAGCAGGCTAAGGTGCGCGTGCTTGAATTGCTCAAGCTCGTCGGCATTCCCGATCCCGAACGCCGGATCAATTCCTATCCGCATGAAATGTCCGGCGGCCAGCGGCAGCGCGTCATGATCGCCATGGCGCTCGCCAACGAGCCAGACCTCCTCATCGCCGACGAGCCCACGACGGCTCTCGATGTGACCATCCAGGCCCAGATCCTCGATCTGCTGCGAGAACTGCAGAAGCGTTTTGGCATGGCGATCGTGCTCATCACGCACGATCTCGGCATTGTAAAACACTTCGCCGACCGCGTCGTCGTCATGCGTCGCGGCGAAGTCGTGGAGCGCGGCGATATCGAGCAAATATTCGAGCATCCAAAGGAAGACTATACCAGGATGCTGATCGATGCCGTGCCGAGCGGTGCCAAGGAGCCGCCGGAAGACAGCGCACCGATCATCCTCGAGGGCCGCAATGTGGCGGTGGATTTCGCCATCGGAGGCGGGTTCTTCACCAGGGCGACCAAGCTTTTTCGGGCCGTCGATGGCGTTACGGTCCGGCTGAAACGCGGACAGACCATCGGCATCGTCGGCGAATCCGGTTCCGGCAAATCGACACTCGGGCGGGCGCTGTTGCGGCTTCTGCCAAGCAGCGGCCACTATCATTTCGGCGACAAGAACATCTCGAATTTCGACCGCTCGGCCATGCGGCCGCTGCGCAAGGAATTGCAGCTGGTGTTCCAGGACCCCTATGGATCCTTGTCGCCGCGGCAGACCGTCGGCGAGATCATCACCGAAGGCCTGCTGATCCACGAGCCGCAATTGTCACGTGCCGAACGGGACAAACGCGCCATCGCGGCGCTGAAGGAGGTCGGGCTCGATCCGGCCGCGCGCAACCGCTATCCGCATGAATTCTCCGGCGGCCAGCGTCAGCGCATCGCCATCGCCCGCGCCATGATCCTGAAGCCAAAAGTGGTCATTCTCGACGAGCCAACGTCAGMGCTTGACAGATCGGTGCAAGGACAGGTGATCGAGCTCTTGCGCGACCTGCAGGAGAAGCATGGCCTCTCCTACATCTTCATCAGCCACGATCTGGCGGTGATCAAGGCGATGTCCGACTATGTGATCGTGATGAAGAACGGCAAGATCGTCGAGGAAGGCGAAACGGAGGATATCTTCGATACGCCACACGACACCTATACCAAGACGCTTCTGGCGGCTGCATTCGATCTCGAGTGATTGCTCTTGCATATGATAAGGGAAAAGCCCATTTTATAGACAGTTGCGTCTATACGTATAGACGCGGAGATATAGAATGGCGTTTTCCATAAAAGACAAGGCGACTGACGAAGCGGTCAGACGCTTGGCAAAATTGAAGAATACCAGCCTGACGGAGGCCATCCGCGAGGCCGTGGTGCACGAGTATGATCGTGCCAAGAAAGAAACTCCGCTGCAAGAAAAGCTGTCGAAGATTTTTGAAGAGTATCGAAAGTACCCAAAGACCGGCCTCGAAGCGGATAAGGCTTTCTTTGACGACCTTTCGGGTAATGAATGATCTTTGTTGATGCATCGGCCCTGATCGCCATCGTCGATGGCGAAGACGACGCGGTTTCGCTTGCTGCCCGCCTGGCGGGCGGTTCGTCCGTCTATATCTCACCCATGGTCGTCTACGAATCCATAACCGGCCTTGCGCGCAAAAGGGCTTGTACGATCGAGGTCGCTGAACGAGCAATCGATATCTTCATCGATCAGACCGACGCTCACACCCTCGATATCACCGCCGAGATCGGCAGGAATGCTGTCCAGGCGTTCAACACCTTTGGACGCGGCCGGCACAAGGCCGCTCTCAACATGGGCGATTGCTTCGCCTACGCCTGCGCCAAGGCGCATGACCTGCAGCTATTGTGCAAAGGTAACGATTTTCCCTACACCGACATAGAGATCGCCTGAGATTATCCGAGCTCGTTGCGCCACGGCGGATTGGCCCCAGCGCGCGAAACCGTCACTGCCGCCGCCTTGACACCCAAGGTCAATGCATCGCGGATCTGGGCTTCGGTCAGGGTAGTCAGGGCGGATTTCACCAGCACTCCGGCCTCTTGCAGCGAGGTCAAAACGCCCGCGGTAAATGTATCCCCGGCGCCAACCGTATCGACGACCGGTACGCGCTGCGCTGCGACGTGCACCGTGAGATCGGCGGTATAGCCGGTCACGCCGTCCGCCCCATGGGTGACGAGGATTAGTTTCGGTCCCTGCTGATCTGCCGGGACGATCCAGCGGCGGGCAATCTCGTCCATCGTACCGCTCTCGCCGAACCAGCGCATGTCCTCGTCGGAAATCTTGACGATGTCGGTCATGGCAATCATGCGGCGCATGCGGGCGAGGTGCTTCTCCTTGTCGGGGATAAAACCTGGCCGGATGTTCGGATCGAGAATGATCACGCGCTTTTCATGCTCGCGCGCCATCAGCGCCTCATAGGTCGAGCCGGACGGCTCCGGGATCAGGCTGATCGCGCCGAACTGCAGCGCGGTGACATTGTCGTCGAGCGCTGGCAGGTGTTCGATCGCGAGCGAGCGCCCCGCACTATTCTCGTCATAGAACATATAGCTCGCCTGGCCATCGGTCAGGCGCACGAAGGCAAGCGTCGTGGGCTGCTGTGAGATATGCGCATAATGTGTGCCGACATGATTGGCGGTCAGGCTGTCCAGCAGCATCTGGCCGAAGAAGTCCGAGGAAATTCCCGAGAAGAATTCGGTCGGAACGCCAAGGCGCCCCAGCGCGATTGCCGTATTGAAGACGGCGCCGCCGACATAGGGCGCAAAGGCCGGTTCTCCGGCATCACTCTTCCGCTGCAGCATGTCGATCAGCGCTTCTCCGCAACATAAAATCATTTCTAAATCTCTTTTCCTGGATAAATGACACCCTTGCGGATGATGATATTGGCATAAAGCCGAGGCTCGCCCGTCGCAATGATGGTGTGGGCGTTTTTCACACGCGCATAAAACGTATCACCATCGAGCGCAACCAGCGCAAAGCCCGGCACGCGTTGCGCGCAGACCGCTTCCATTTCAAGATGGACTGGATCGGCCAGCGGAGCATTGCCCTTCACCGACGCGCGAAACAGCGCTTGCGGCACGAAGTCATCGACCGGCAGCACCTGCAATATGGCATCGAGCAACGGGACCAGTGGCAGCCCATCGGCGCGGATCAGCCGCCGCGCATGTTCGAGCGCGGGATAGTTGCCGTCGACAAGCGCGATCTCGTCGCCGTGCCCCATGGCGCGCAGAGTTGCCAGAAGCTCAGGGCCTAGCATGGGTGGAATGCCGATCAGCACCTAACTGCCCTTCCTGAAAAGCTTCTGTCCCAGAAGATACCGGTCGGATAGCGGCAAACTGGCAGCGCCGAGCGCTCTCGCGTGAATGCCGACCGTTCCTTCGAAGATCGCTGGCAATTGAATGCCTTCCAGATCGAATGTCTCGACATGTCTGCGCACCGCATCGACGATCCGCGCCCGTACGCTTGCCGGCATCCAGCCATCGATGATGGCCGCCTCGAAGTCCACCACCGAGGACGACGCGATAACCGCCTGTGCGATCGCTTTGCCCGCACGCTCGATCCATGCGTCAAGCTCCACGCCCATCTCGCCCCAGTCTTCAGGCGAAGCCCAAAGCGGCGAGGGGTCCCGGCCAAGCTCGGTAACATCCCGTTCCAGCGCGGTGATCGACGCGATGTCAATCAGCTGGCGCGCAGTACCGTCCGGTCCTGGCACCGGCATCGAGCCCAGCGCACCGGCGTTGCCACTGCGGCCCGCATAAAGGCCGCCGTTGATAACGATGCCCCCGCCGATAAAGGAACCGATATAGAAATAGACGAAATCATTGACGTCCTTGGTCTGGCCGAACACAAGTTCAGCCCCGCAGGCGGCAGTCATGTCGTTCTGCAAATAAACGGGGAACGAACAAAGCGCCGCTACCTTCTCACGAATATCGCAGTCGCGCCATTCGTCCATCACTGCCTGCGGCGCGCCCACCGTATCGGCCCACTTCCACAATTCGAATGGCGCGGCAATGCCAATTCCAGCGACCCGTTCGCGCTGCTTTGGCGCCAGCGCCTCCATCATCTGCGTCATGCCCGTGGCAGCGAAGCTGAAGATCGGCTCCGGCGTTGGATAATCATAAGGCATATGCAGCATGGAACGAATGCGGCCGAGAAAGTCGATCAGCACCAGGTCGGCACTGCGCCGGCCGATCTTCAGTCCGAAGAAAAATGCGCCTTCCGGATTGAGCGACATCGGGATCAATGGTTGGCCGATGCGTCCGCGCAGGGGCTCCTCTCGCGACAGGAGCTCGTCAGCTTCAAGCATGCGCATGATGATCGAGCTCGTCTGCGCCGAAAGTCCGGTCATCCGGGCGATAGCCGTCTTTGCCAGGCTGCCATGCTGGCGCAGAAGCGAAAGCACCACACGCTCATTGTGATCGCGCATGCCACTTTGATTGGTACCGTGATGAAGCGTCGGCCTGGATCCTCCCGTGCCGGAACGCTCCGATACTCGAATACTCAAGGACCTGGTCCTCCCGTGAATATGGCGGACAATGGAGATATTGGGCAATGCTGTCAATATTAAATCAGAGTGATTTATTAATGTTGACACGTCGCGATGAGTGGTATTTGCTACGCGTCAACACTTGGCCGGAGGACTGTCTGAGGTGTTTACGAGGAACAGGGCGCGACTAGTGTCGGCCCGTCGCGCTGCCGCGCGATTTATGGGAGGAAGTGACATGCGTAGAAGCATTTATCTGAAATCAACAATCTTTAGCGCCGCCGCTGTGGCCATTGCTGCCTTTGCCGCTCCGGCCCAAGCCGCCGGTGTGGGCGCATGCCTCATCACCAAGACCGATACCAACCCGTTCTTCGTCAAGATGAAAGAGGGTGCCCTCGCCAAGTCGAAGGAACTCGGCGTTGACCTGAAGACCTATGCCGGCAAGATCGACGGCGACAGCGAAAGCCAGGTAGCAGCCATCGAGACCTGCATTGCCGATGGCGCCAAGGGTATTCTGATCACCGCATCCGACACGGCCGGTATCGTTTCCTCAGTCAAGCAGGCACGCGATGCGGGTCTCCTCGTTATCGCCCTCGACACGCCGCTCGATCCGGCCGATGCAGCCGATGCCACCTTCGCCACGGACAATCTCCTCGCCGGCGAACTGATCGGCAAATGGGCTGCCGGGACACTCGGCGACAAGGCCAAGGACGCCAAGATCGCATTCCTTGACCTGACCCCGTCGCAGCCAACCGTCGACGTTCTGCGCGACCAGGGCTTCATGAAGGGCTTCGGCATCGATGTCGTCGATATCAACAAGATCGGCGACGAAAAGGATCCGCGCATCGTCGGCCATGACGTGACCAACGGCAATGAAGAAGGCGGCCGCAAGGCTATGGAAAACCTTCTGCAGAAAGATCCCGGCATCAATGTCGTTCATACGATCAATGAGCCTGCAGCTGCCGGTGCTTATGAAGCTCTGAAGGCCTTCGGCAAGGAAAAAGACGTCCTCATCGTTTCCGTCGACGGCGGCTGCCCAGGCGTGAAGAACGTCGAGGCCGGCGTGATCGGCGCGACATCGCAGCAGTATCCATTGTTGATGGCGTCGCTCGGCATTGAAGCGATCAAGAAGTTCGCCGACAGCGGCGAAAAGCCGAAGCCAACCGAAGGCAAAAACTTCTTTGACACGGGCGTTTCGCTCGTCACCGACAAGCCTGTCCAGGGCCTCGAATCCATCGACGTCAAGACTGGCACCAGCAAGTGCTGGGGCTGATTTAGCGCCTTATTTCTCCACTTGTGGGAGAGAAAGGATTTTCTTGAATTTAGCCTCTTTGCCAAATTCATGGAAGATCCAGGCGAGGGGATTTGCAGTACACCAGCACTATCCCCTCTCTTGCGATTTCTAGCACTTAGCCAAGGCCAAGAAGCTGAAATCGCTTTCTCCCCGCAAGCGGGAGATAATCGGCATCCTCGCGCATAAGAACTCCACCGTATAAATGTCCCTGTCGGACTGCTATGAATATTTACAGGAGGTCACATTATGACAGACACACCGCAAACGCCTCGAACGCCTCAAGAATTCGAAAGCGCGGTGGCACGGGAAACCGCTGTTGCCAGCTTCGACACCCATGAGAAAAGTCTTCTCGAAAGGATCCGGCATTTCCTTCATTCCAGCCCGGCTTCCGTTCCCCTTATCGTTCTGGTGCTGTCGCTGGTGATCTTTGCAGTTATTGTCGGCTCGCGCTTTTTCACCCCGTTTGCACTGTCGCTTATCCTGCAGCAGGTGGCCATCGTCGGCATTGTCGGCGCTGCGCAAACCCTGGTCGTGCTGACCGCAGGTATCGACCTTTCGGTTGGCGCCATCATGGTGCTGACGTCGGTCATCATGGGCCAGTTCACCTTCCGCTATGGCATGCCGGTCGAGCTGGCCATCCTGTGCGGGATCGCGCTGGGTGCGCTGTGCGGCTTCATAAATGGCGTCCTCATCGCCTATCTCAAGCTGCCACCCTTCATCGTCACGCTCGGTACCTGGCAGATCTATCTGGCGACGACCTATATCTATTCAGCGAATGAGACGATCCGTGCCCAGGATATCGAGGCGAACGCCAAGCTCCTGCAATTCTTTGGCGAAAAGGTGCCCATAGGCGGCGCCACCTTCACCTACGGCGTCTTCATCATGATCCTGCTGATTGCCATACTCTGGTATGTGCTCAACCACACCGCCTGGGGCCGCCATGTCTACGCCATCGGCGATGATCCGGAGGCGGCAAAACTCTCTGGCGTCAGCACCAAGCGCGTGCTCATTGCTGTCTACGTGCTCGCCGGTCTGATCTGTGCGCTGGCCGGCTGGGTTTCGATCGGGCGCAACGGCTCGGTTTCCCCGCAGATCGGCCAGTTCGCTAACATCGAATCCATCACCGCTGTGGTGATCGGCGGCATGTCGCTGTTCGGCGGCCGCGGCTCCATCATGGGCATGCTCTTCGGCGCACTGATCGTCGGCGTCTTCTCATTCGGCATGCGCATGTACGGTACCGACGTTCAGTGGACGTATCTCATCATCGGTGTATTGATCATCCTGGCTGTCGCTATCGACCAGTGGATCAGAAAGGTAGCAGGCTGATGTCAAGAGAACCCATTCTTACAGCACGCGGACTGGTCAAGCGCTACGGCCGCGTCACAGCACTCGATCACGCGGATTTCGACCTCTACCCGGGCGAAGTGCTGGCGGTGATCGGCGATAACGGCGCCGGCAAATCATCGCTCATCAAGGCGATTTCCGGCGCAGTACGTCCGGATGAGGGCGAGATGACGCTGGAGGGCAAGCCGATCCATTTTCGCTCGCCCATGGAAGCACGCGACGCCGGGATCGAAACCGTCTATCAGAACCTGGCACTCTCACCGGCGCTATCGATTGCCGACAACATGTTTCTTGGCCGCGAAATCCGCAAGCCGGGCGTCCTGGGCAGCTGGTTCAGGATGCTCGACCGCAAGGCGATGGAAAAGAAGGCGCGGGACAAGCTGACCGAGCTCGGCCTGATGACCATCCAGAACATCAGCCAGGCAGTGGAGACACTTTCCGGCGGTCAGCGGCAGGGCGTGRCAGTGGCGCGTGCCGCCGCCTTTGGCTCGAAGGTCGTCATCATGGACGAGCCAACGGCAGCGCTCGGCGTCAAGGAATCCCGCCGGGTCCTCGAACTCATCCAGGACGTCAAAAAACGCGGATTGCCGATTGTGCTCATCTCGCACAACATGCCACACGTTTTCGAAGTGGCCGACCGCATCCACATCCACCGTCTCGGCAAGCGTCTTACCGTGATCAATCCGACGGAGTATACGATGTCGGATGCCGTCGCCTTCATGACGGGCGCCAAGGCACCGCCGCCCAGCTAGAACGCGACGAATTGGATGGAAACGATGGCGCTGGTTATCTCTCCCCTCGTGGGAGATAACCCGTTGCCACTTAAGCGACTACGGTTAAAGGATTTTTTTGAGAAATGAAACGTTCTGAAGTCAATGAGATCATCCGCGAGAGCGACAAGTTCATCCGCTCGTTCGGCTATGTCATGCCGCCTTTCGCCTACTGGTCTCCGGAAGAGCTGAAGGCCCGCACCGCGACCGATTCGAAGGCCATCCTGCAGGCTCGGCTCGGCTGGGACATCACCGATTACGGCCAGGGCAAGTTCGATGAACTTGGGCTTTTCCTCTTCACCACGCGTAATGGCAATCAGGAAGATCTGAAAAAGGGCGGCGGCATGCTGTACGCCGAGAAGATCATGATCAGCCGCGAGAAGCAGCTGTCGCCGATGCACCGCCATATCGTCAAGGCGGAAGACATCATCAATCGTGGTGGCGGCACGCTGGTGCTCGAGCTGTTCAACTCCAATCCCGACGGCAGCGTCGATGAGAAGACCGACGTGGAAGTGGCCACCGACGGGCGCATCGTCAGACAGAAGGCCGGAGGTCTGCTCAAGCTGCAGCCGGGCGAGAGCGTCACGCTTCTGCCGGGCAACTGGCACGCATTCTGGGGCGAGGGCGGCGACGTGCTGATCGGCGAAGTCTCCACTGTCAATGACGATCTCACCGACAATATCTTCCGCGAACCGATCGGCCGTTTCTCCTCTATCGACGAGGATGAAGCACCGCTGCATTTGCTTGTCTCCGACTACGACAAATGGCTGGCGTGAGCACTGACCTTATCTCCCCCCTTGTGGGGGAGAACGGGTTTTCCTGGATTTAGCCTCTTCGCTAAATCCTTGGAAAACCCAAGAGAGGGGATTTTGGAACATACCTTACGAAATCCCCTCTCTTGTGATTTCTAGCACTTAGCTTACGCTAAGATGCTGAAATCACTTTCTCTCCCACAAGGGGAGAGATAACCGGCATACCTTCCAATGAGCACACAACAATGCTGACTACCCTCGAAGATCTGGTTCCGGAGATACTTGCGCGGGCGGCAGGCACTCCTCGCTTGATCGTGGCGATTGCCGGTCCTCCTGGATCCGGCAAATCCACCGCGTCCGCCTCGCTTTGTGCGGCCATCAACTTGCAGGAAGCTAACGCAGCGATTGTCGTGCCGATGGACGGGTTTCATCTCGACAATGCCATTCTCGACGCGTCGGACCTGCGTAAGCGCAAAGGCTCACCGCCGACCTTCGACGTTGCCGGTTTCGAGGTGCTGTTGCGGCGGCTGCGTGAGACAAGCGAAGACGTCGTCATTCCTCTGTTCGACCGCAAGCTCGATCTGGCGAGGGCAGGGGCAGGCATCGTCAAGGCGGATCAGCGCATCCTCCTCGTCGAAGGCAACTATCTCCTTCTCAACCAGCCGCCATGGGACCGGCTGGCGTCACTCTTCGACGTGACGATCTTCCTCGACGTCGACCGGCTTGAACTTGAAAACCGGCTGGTGCAGCGCTGGCTCTCCCACGGCCATAATGTCGGCTCGGCGCAGGCGCGAGCGCTTTCCAATGACATGCCAAATGCCGAACTGGTGCTGGAGGAGTCGAGAGCGGCGGATTATACCGTCAAAAACTGATTTTTAGGATAGAGAGCGAAAGCCAAAACATTTTTCTCTCGAACTTCGACGATTCCTGCGCAAGCAGTCCCGAAACTGGTGCAAGAATGTGCGATTCTGGCGCAGAATTTTCCACCAGTACGGGAAATTTGGTTGTGCCTGGTAGCATTCTCGGTCCCTTGACTTTCACCCTTGCAAGATGACAATCCTGCTCCGCCAATACCGTTCCAATAGTGGAATTTTCCTTGTGAGTTTCCTGCCATGATGCCCTCTGCCATATTTCCGGATCTGAAAGACCGTTCGGTACTCATTACCGGGGGAGGGTCGGGCATCGGTGCCGCCCTCACCGAAGGCTTCATTGCCCAAGGCTCGCGTGTTGCCTTTATCGACATCGCCGAGGAGGCCTCGCAGGCCCTCTTAGATTCCCTGGACAAACAGTACGGCAACCGGCCCCTTTACCTCAAAGCGGACCTTTCCAACATCGACGCCCTGCGGAACGCGATTGCGCAAGCTATTGATAACAATGGACCAATTACAGTTCTCGTCAATAACGCGGCTTGGGATGACCGGCACGATATCGACGATGTGACCGTCGAATATTGGGACAAGAACCAGTCGATCAATCTGCGTCCGCAGTTTTTTGCGGCGCAGGCGGTCGTGCCCGGCATGCGTCAATCGGGTGGCGGTTCGATCATCAATTTCACCTCGACCTCCTTCATGATCAACCAGGGCAATCTGCCCGCCTACACGGCGGCAAAGGCCGGAATCATCGGTCTTACCAAGGGATTGGCGGGGCGGCTTGGACCGGAAAAAATTCGCGTCAATGCCATCGCACCGGGCTGGGTGATGACTGATCGCCAGCGCTCTCACTGGGTCACGGAGGAAGGCCTCCGGGTCCATCTCAACAAGCAGGTTCTACGTGAGGAAATCCTGCCCGGCGACATGGTCGGACCGTGCCTTTTCCTTGCCTCCGACGCCGCCCGCATGCTCAGCGCCCAGACGCTGATTGTTGACGGTGGTTACCTGTGAGCAATTCAGCCTGCTACGCGCTAAGTGATTGGGGAACAAGCCGTTTTCGCCTCTGGCTTGTCGACGGCAAGGGGCATGTTCTAGCTGAGAAACGCTCCGATGACGGCCTCGATACATCCCGTGCTCGTGGTTTTACACAGACGCTGGAAGGCCATTTGTCAGCGCTTGGTGCGCCTGCTGATCTGCCAGTCATCATCTGCGGAATGGCCGGATCGCGGCAGGGCTGGGTCGAAGCCAATTACGTCCCGGTCCCGGCTGATCTTAAGGCCATCCTTTCCGGCGCAGTGAAGATCGAAGGTATCGCGCGCGATGTGCGCATCATCCCTGGATTGTCGCAATCCGGGAGTTCTCCGAATGTCATGCGCGGCGAGGAAACCCAACTGCTCGGCGCGATTCTCGATCGCGATTTATCCAATGGAATCATTGCGATGCCGGGGACGCACTCCAAGTGGGTCACATTGGAAGAGGGGAGGGCGAAGAGCTTCTCCACCTATCTTACGGGTGAACTTTACGCGCTGCTCGCCTCGCAATCGATCCTGCGTCATTCCATTGGTGATGCCGCGACATCCGCTTCGCCGGACCATCCAGAATTCAAGGCTGCCGTCGAACTCATGTTGTGCGGTAAGCGGATGCTTGGCGAACTCTTCGGTATTCGCGCCGCCATGCTGCTCGATAATCTATCCCCGGAAGGCGCTGCATCGCGTCTGTCGGGTCTGCTCATCGGCGCGGAAATTGCCGGCGCGAAAGCAAAATCTGGAAGCAGGGTAACACTCGTGGCTTCAGGTGCGATGGCTGCGCTCTACGGCAAGGCGCTTCATATTGCCGATCTCAATTTCGATCTCGTCGACGCCGACGAAGCCGTGAGGAAGGGCCTTTTCGTAGCCGCGTCCAGCATTTGGCCAGCCAAAGGATAGTTCATATGTCTCAAGTCTCCGCTCCGTGGCCGAAGCTGAAGCGCGATCTCATCGCAATCCTGCGCGGCGTCAAACCGGATGAGGTTCTGGCCATTGGCGAGGAACTGGTCGAGGCGGGTATCGACGTTATCGAAGTACCGCTGAATTCACCGGAACCGTTCCAATCCATTGAATTGCTTGCGAAAAAACTGCCAAGGCACGTTCTGATCGGCGCGGGTACCGTGCTTGATCCGGCCGATATCGCGCGGCTCGATGCGGCAGGCGGGCGACTGATGATCAGTCCGAACGTCGATCCCGAGGTGCTTGCGGCTGCAACCAAAGCGGGCATGGTAACGATGCCGGGCGTCTTCACGCCAACTGAAGCTCTGGCTGCACTGAAGGCCGGCGCATCCGGCCTCAAATTCTTCCCTGCGAGCGCCCTCGGACCTGACGGGATCAAGGCGATCAGCGCCATTTTGCCGAAGGGGACGGTGATTGGTGCCGTCGGTGGTGTCGATGAGACAACGTTTGCTGCCTATAAGAAGGTCGGTGTTCGCACGTTTGGTTTGGGCTCGAGCCTTTACAAGGTCGGTGCCACGTYGTCGTTCGTCCGAGACCGCGCGAAGGCGACGGTCGAGGCCTATGATCGCGTCTTTGCCGGGTGATGATTGTGCAGCAACCGAAGATCAGTCTGTTCCACGATGAGCCCGTCCAGCTCGGCGAAGGGCCCGGCTACGATCCGCTGACGAAGACAGTGTGGTGGTTCGATATTGTCACCGGCCGTCTATTCGAGAAGCCTTTGGCTGGCGGTACGACCAAAGTTCATGCTCTTGGGCAAATGGCGAGCGCCCTTGCTGTCATCGATGAGAAGCGGCAGCTGATTGCGACCGAAACCGGGCTCTTCATCCGCGACCGGCAGACCGGACATTCAACGATGCATCAGCCGATCGAGGCCGATAATCCCGCGACCCGGTCCAACGACGCGCGCGTTCATCCCGCTGGAGCGTTTTGGGTCAGCACAATGGGAAAGACGCAGAAGGGAGCGGGCTCGATCTATTGGTATCGCCAGGGCGAATTGCGCAAGTTATTCAGCGACATATCGATTCCCAACTCGATCTGCTTTTCCCCGGATGGTCGCATTTCTTATTTTGCGGACACCGGCAAGAACATCATTTGGCGCGTCGACACCGATCCCGAGACAGGCCTTCCTATCGGTCAACCCGTGTTGTTCTACCAGCATAGGGAGAAGGGCGGGGTCGATGGGTCCGTGGTCGATGCGGAAGGAAATTTGTGGAACGCTTGCTGGGGAGGTTCCTGCATTAGTGTCTTTTCGCCGGCGGGAAAGCGCCTCCGCTCGATCGAAATGCCGGTCCGCCAGCCATCCTGCCCGGCGT
>NZ_JBFUMG010000071.1:0-13961 GCF_054049495.1 Phyllobacterium sp. P5_D12
CGCCTGACGAACCGGATGAACCGGCGAAGAAAACCCCGGTGAAAAAGAAGGAGAAGGTCTGAATTCTGGGGCAGCCAACGCGTCGAGAATTGCGTCGGCGACGTTATCAACGTTTCGCATTTATTCGCTATTCCAGCCCGCTTCGCTCGTGGATATCAGACCAAAGTATAACTCAGGCAAACCAGCGCATGATGGAGCATCCATCTCTGTCTCGCTACTGTGATCGTGGGTCGACATTGCTATTGCCGTACTCACGACCGCTCCTTGTGAGCTTACATCTGACGAAGGATTGAAGCCGTGGATAAGATGGATACGCTTTGGTTAATGCTTTTTCTGATGGGCTCGGTGAGTATCGTCGCCCTTACATTCACGACCAGCGAAATATTCGCTCTGTATTGAGCTCGAACCTGCGGACTTGCAACGCGAGGGCTACAACTTGGCCCTCACTACGGTCCTGTAGATCGGCGATCCGCCTGGACATGCATTCAGCAAGCCAGGCAACAGCCACTCCAGGAAATACAGCCATCAAAGTGCGATAGACCCAGCGTTTAACAGCTCAAGCGTTGCCGTTCGGGTCATGTCGACGCGACTGGTCACGTCAGGTTTCTACGCCGCGCCAATTCCGCCTCGCTCGGCTGTTCCGCTCCGAACGATCCGGTCACGACCTCGCCCGCGCGCACGTATTTGTTGATTGTGACGCCGGCACCTGAGGCCGTTGACGAAACAAGTTTCAGCGCCCCGGGAAAAGCGTTGCCGCTAAACAGCTTCTTGCCCTTCCCCAGTATGAGCGGAAACGTGAAAATGTTCATCTCGTCGATCAAGCCATTTTTGAACAGGGTTTGCAGGAAATCGGTGGAGCCCTGGGTCAACAGATCCGGCCCTTGCCCGCTTTTCAGCTTCGTGACTGCCGCGACCACGTCCGGGCCCAAGGTTTGGCTGTTCTGCCAGTCGAGCTTCAAGTCTGGATTGCGGGTCGCGACATATTTGTTGACGCGGTCGAATAACGGACCGATCGGATGGCCGGCGTCGACATACGGCCAATAGGCGGCAAAAATGTCGTAGGTTTTGCGGCCGAGCAGAAGATCGAAAGGCTTGGCAAACATCTCGCCCACCGCCTCTTCCCCTGCCTTGTCAAAATAAGGGGCAACCCATCCGCCATATTTGAAGTCGCCTGTAGGGTCTTCGTCCGGGCCACCCGGTGCCTGCATGATACCGTCGAGGCTCACAAAAGCACCTGTGATGATCTTTCTCATGTTTAGTCTCCTTCAACGTTGCCATTATGCGTTAAAGACGTTCGCCAGTGGCATTTGCCGACAGCGCCGAGAAAAATTGTGAGGCAGTCGTGCTGGACAACGGCGCCGGCTCAGATCATTTACCCAACAAACCTCGAACTGTACGCAGGATGGATACATGCTCCCCTCGAGAAGAGCCCGTCGCCGATCCATTCCCGGTAATTCCGGAAAGGTACCGGGTTAGGTTGTTCCGGATTTCGGGATGATCATTGAACAGCGACGCCAAGGTCAGTCCGTCAATTTCATACGCTTCGAGCACGGTCAAAGCTTGGTATTTGGTGGCTTGGGGGACCCCATCGATCTGGCCGAATATGGCACCCGGTGCAAGTCGTCGAACTTCCACACCATCACAAAGGGCCGATGCAGCTCCCGAGCGGACAATCATCAGGCTCGATGTACTATCCGCCTCTTCGAAAAAGATATCTCCAGGCCGGTACTGCCGTAGTTTCGCCGACACTTCCAGTTTATGCAGCTCGTCCTGTTCAAGATCCGCAAAGATCGGATTGTCCTGCAACAATTCCTGCAATGGGTCCTGTAAGGAATGATCGGTGTGAATGTTTTCAATAAAGACGGAAGACGCCGCAGGCAGCGCAAGAGAAATGCCGGTCTCGATACATTGGCGGTAGACCAGATCGATAAGCTCGTTTCTGGCAGGAATTCTATCCGAGGGATGCCTGACGCGGAATTGCAGTTCGATGTCCATAGCAAAGGCGTCGATACCTTTCAGCGCGACAACGGGAGCGGGATCGTGAATGATGTTGTTTGCCCCAATCATGGCTTGCCGCATCTTCTCGACGACAAAAGATGGCGGGTGCACCGGCTTCACACGGAGCGGCAGAACCAGCAGATGCGACTCGTCAGGACGATTGACGTTCGTCAGTCCGATCTTTGCCAGAACGCTGTTCGGCAACACGACAATGTTGTTTGCCGGCGTCAGGATGTGGGTTGAACGCCAGGTGCTCTCAGCCACTCGTCCTTCGGTGCCGTCGGTTAGTATGATCCAGTCACCGATTCCATACGGGCGCCCCAATGTAAGCGCCAATCCGGAAAAGAGATCGTTCAGGGTGCTCTGCAGGGCAAGGCCAAGGATGATCGCGAGGACGCCGGAGGTCGCGAGGAGTGTTCCGATTGCAAAGTCAAGCACGAAGGCGAGAACCGAGAGCGTAACCCCAAGGTAGACTGCGGCGATGATCAGATCTTGTAACACCCGGGCTTCGCGCGGCATGCCGTCGAGAACAATATAGATGCGGACAAAACCGATCGACGCCCAGGCCAGGTGTACCCACCACAGCGTCTTGGCTGCGATGAGCATAGCGCCGCCTTCTCTCATTGGCTCGAACTTGAGAGGCGAGATACCGTTTGCAAACAATATTGCCGTCATCGCGGCAAAGAATGCGATCTGGACCAGAAGGCGAGCAGTCGGACGACTGCGCCCTTGCAAATGCCAAACGACGATGCCTGCAATACCGAGCGTAACAATTTGGAAAAGTGGTGAGACAAGCAGATCGAGCATAATCGGTGGCTCCTGAAGCAAGCTAACGAGGCCGGGTTTCGATTTTTGGTCCCGGCCAACGCTCCTTACCTTACTTCATTGGAAGGACAAGCGCCTTTTTGTCAGTAACGACGACGAAGACTGCAAGCATTTTTTGCCGACAAAGCCGGGTAGACCTCCGCTCGCAGCGTTTGTCAGGCATGCCCATATTGCGCACCACCGCCATTTTTCCTAAATACGGCGCATGAAAGTCAAAGATACCGATATTATCATCGTTCCCGGCTATACCAATTCCGGCCCCGATCACTGGCAGACGCGCTGGGAGACAAAGCTTTCCACCGCGCGCCGCGTCGAGCAGGCGGAGTGGACGAAACCTGTGCGCGAGGACTGGGTGGCCGAGGTGGTCAAGGCGATCGACGCCGCGACGCGGCCGGTGGTCGTGGTCGCGCATTCGCTTGGCGTGCCGACCTTCATCCATGCTATTCCTGAGATCGGCGACAAGGTCAAAGGCGCGTTTCTGGTAACGCCGCCGGATGTTTCCAACCCGAAGATCCGGCCGAAACATCTGATGACCTTCGGCCCCTACCCGCTGGAACCGTTCACATTTCCGTCCATCGTCGTCGCCAGCCGCAACGATCATTATTGCTCGTACGAAGTAGCCGATGAACTCGCCGCATCATGGGGTTCGAGGATCATCGATGCCGGCGACAGCGGCCATCTCAATTCGGAATCCGGCCACGGCCCCTGGCCGGAGGGTTCGATGGTTTTTGCAAAGTTTCTCTCGCAACTTTGATACGTTGGCTTAGCTGACGGACCCAAAAGCGATGTCTTCCTTGATCTCTGCGGGCATTGCTATAGGCTCGGCCGAAGCAGTGTCTGCGGACAGCAAAAACTGCGCTTAATGGAGGAACCACCAATGAAACTCTACTCGCGGCCGCTATCCCCCTATTCCTCCATCATCCGCTGCATCGCCTATTACAAACAAGCTCCCATCAAGATCGTCGCGCCGCCCTCGGGATTTCCGATCCCGGAAGAATTCCGCGCAATTTCGCCGTTCAATCGCATACCGGTGCTGATCACCGGCTCAGGCCTCACCATCGTCGAAGCCTCGGTGATTGCGGAATATCTGGAAGAGCATTTCCCCGAACCAGCGCTGCTCCCGGCCGATTCCCGCGACCGGGCCATTGTACGCATGACTGCCCGCACGGCTGAACTCGAGGTGCTGGCGCCGGTGATGGAACTTTTCGAGCTGTTCTTCCGGAAGTCGAAGGATGATGCGCGCATCAGCAAGCTATTCAAGCAGATGGAAATCGGCCTGACAGAGATTGAAAAGCGCATTGGCAACGGCCCTTTCGCGCTGGGCGATCAGATGACGCTGGCCGACGCCTGGCTGACACCGACGCGTTTCGTCTTCAACAATTTCCGTGTCATCTCCGGCCGCGAGGATCTGCTCAATCCCTACCCGAAATTCGATGCGCTTCAGCAACTGATTATTCAGGATCCGGTGCTATCGCTGGTCTGGTACGAAATGACCGACGGGCTCAAAGTGTTCCAGGTTGAACTCGAGTCCGCTTAAATTCCAGTCCGGAGAAAATACGCATGAAGACGCCGACGATCGCAATCGCCGTAATAATTTCGCTTGGCGTCCTTGCCGGTTGTCAATCGAAAGGCAAACCCGGGCCGGGCTCTCTGGCCTTCGCATCGGAAAAAGCCGCGTTACCAACAATGGAGCGCGTGGCGATCGCCGCCAATAATTGCTGGTTCAAATCGGGCGATTCAAGTTTCAAGCCGTACCGTCTGGCGCCGGAACTGAATTCCTATTCGGGACGCCCGCGAATCCTCGTCGTCCCCGCGAGCAATCCGGGCGGACGCCCGCTTCTCGTCGTGCATGCGGAAGGCAACCCGGCGAAGGTCGAAGCCTTCGGTCCGCTCATGAGCAATTCCGCCGGCAACCGGATCGCCGGAGACGTGCGGCGGTGGGCAGGCGGGCAGACATCGTGCTCRGCCAGCGGATGAAATGGCTGAGGCCGTGCGCAGTGCGCCGGCCTCGTCACCTCAGGAATAATATCTTTCGAGATCCGCTTCCACGTGATCGCGGGTCAAGCCGAGGTCTTTCAACCCGTCATCGCCGAGCGATCCAAGCTCCAGTCTCGTCCGCCGCTTCACGGCTGCATTTTCCAGCCAACGCATGACGCGGGTAAGGATGTCGTATTGAAATGCTGGTACCTGGCCGAAATGAAACGACCTGCCAGGATCTATGTAGATCGGACCCATATTCGCCTCCTTGTGACGAGCGATCGCCTTTCATATCGGTATTGGCGAACCCCATCGCAAGAGCGCCTCAATCCCAGAAGAACCGCTTGGTCTCGCGGCGCGCTTGCGTAGGTTCAATACCGACATCATTCAACAGATCATTGCTGAGCTCGCTGAGATGCATGCGCGTCCGGCGCTTCATCATGGCGTTGCCAAACCAGCGGATCAGTGCGGATGCCGTGTGCAACAATCCGCTGATCTTAGAACGTGCCGCGTGGCTTTCGGCGCCACCAGACCTTCTAATTGTATCTATTGTACTCATTGTCATTGTCCTTGGGAGGCCACATTGACTCTTTTTCGTGCGATTGTTATATGAATTGACTCAATTGGAATCGCAATAGTATAATTGTTACCATGACAAATTGGCTCCCTGAACTTGAACCCGGCAAAGGCCCGCTTTACCTGCAGCTGGCCGACCGCATCGAAACCGACATTGCCGGGGGCATTCTCGCGCCTGGTACCAAACTGCCGCCACAGCGCAATCTCGCCTTCGATATCGGCGTGACGATAGGAACGGTCGGCCGCGCCTATAATCTCATTCGCGAGCGCGGGCTTGTCAGCGGCGAAGTCGGACGCGGTACCTATGTGACGGATCACAAGGTGGCCTCGCTGGTTCAGGCGCCGCCGCACACGGAGCCATTTGGCGGCACGCGCGGTCCGGTGGCGACGCCCGGCAAGATTCGCATGGACTCGACGGCTGCAATCGAGGTCGGCCAGTCCGCCGCAATGGAACAGCTGCTGGCGCAGATCACCCGACAATTCCCGCGCGAGATGTCGAGCTATTCCCGTACCCTCCCCGCATCGTGGCAGGAGGCGGGAAGCAAATGGCTGTCCGGCGCCGGCTGGATGCCGGAACCTGCGTCCATCGTGCCGACACTCGGCGCGCATTCGGCAATTCTCGCGGTCATTGCAGCGATAACTGTTCCCGGCGACCGGGTCGCTTTCGAAGATTTGACCTATTGCTCGGCAGCACGCAGCGTCAATCTCATGGGGCGGCGCAGCATCATCCTCCACACGGAAAATGGCAGCGCGACGCCCGACGATTTCGAGCGGCTCTGCGCGCAGCAGCATCCCAAGCTGGTTTTTCTCATGCCATCGCTGCACAACCCGACCGCAACGACCATGCCGGAGGATCATCGGCGGGCGATTGTCGAGATCGCGCGGCGGCACAATGTCTGGATCATCGAGGACGAGATTTACGGCTCGGTGATGGGGCACGACCATATCAAGATCGCCGATCTCGCGCCGGAACGGACATTTCATATTGGCGGCCTGTCGAAATCCGTGGCGGCGGGTGTGCGCGGCGGCTGGGTCGCCTGCCCTCCGCATCTCGCGGCGCGTGTCAATACGGCCCACAAGATGGTCACCGGCGGCATGCCATTCATCATGGCGGAACTCGGCGCCCAACTGGTCAATTCAGGCGAAGCCGGTGCGATCCGCGGCAAAGTCCAGACCGAGATCGCTGAGCGGGAAGCGATTGCGCGCTCGGTCTTCGCGGGCATGGAGTTCACCTCGCAGCCGCTTTCGCCATTTTTGTGGATGAAATTGCCCGACCCGTGGCTGTCAGGCACGTTCAAAAGCGCTGCGCTGAATGAAGGCGTGCTTGTCGACGACGAGGACGAGTTTAAACCGGGCCGCACGGAGAAAGTTTTCCATCGCGTCCGCCTCGGACTGACGGTGCCGGAAACGCGCGATGAGGTGGTTCAGGGCTTCAGCATTCTACGCCGGCTAATGGAAACGGATAATGCGAGTTACGATAGTTATTCTTGAGGTATAGTTTTTCGTTATAAACCCTCCCTCTCCGTCATCCTCGGGCTTGACCCGAGGACCCATGGCAAAGCAGCACTATGAATTGACCGCGCGTGGAAAGCACTCAATGAAGAGCAGCTTCCCCGCAATATCCTGCTGGATAAAGTCGAGTTGGCGGAAAAGCTTGCCCTCCCTTGCCATGGGTCCTCGGGTCAAGCCCGAGGACGACGGCGAAGGAGGCTATACGGCAGCGCAAAGATGGAGCGCCTCTATCTTCACCCCTTGCCCAAATGCGGGATGGTCCCGGCGATATCGGTATCGTCGATGAGCTGGAAGCGGCTTTCGCTGCCTTCCTGGCGCGCCTTGCCGTGAGGTGCGTATTCCGGATCATTTGCAAAGGCCATGGCGGCATCCGCATCCGGAAACTGGATAAGTGCGATGAGCGTCGTCTCAAGCGGCTTGCCTTCAAGCACTTTGATATTGCCGCTGCGTGAAAGATATTTGCCGCCATGTTTCGCCGCGATATCATGCACGACAGCTGCATATTCCGGCACCCATTTGTCATCAGTGATTTTAACGTCGGCGATCAGGAAAACCGTCATTGCATTCCTCCTATGCCGGGCTGTCGAAGCCCGTAAAGTCCGGTGACCCGAATGCAGTGTTGCACGGGGAAGCGCCAACTTCCAGTTGCAGAAACGCTTTGTTCAGATCGCCGTGAAGCCGTTATCGACAAACAGGTGCGTGCCGGTGATGAAGCTCGCCTCGTCGCTGGCAAGGAAAAGTGCGGCGCGCGCCACCTCTTCCGGCTCGCCGATGCGCCCCTGCGCCGCCATCATGGCCTCATCGGAGACATCCACGCCTTGCTTTTGCAATTCATCCACCTCGCGCAAGCCATGCGGCGTGCGGATAAACCCCGGACAGACGGCGTTGCAGCGAATGTTGCGATCGCGGAATTCAACCGCGATGGCCCGCGCAAACATATGACAGGCGCCTTTGGTCGTATCGTAGAGAACTTCCATCGGCGTTGCCGCCACGGCTGAAATGGACGAGGTGCAGACGATCGAACCGCCGCCAGCATCGAGCATGTGCGGGATGACGGCGCGCGTCATCAGATACATGGAGCGCACATTGACCGCGTGCAGCCAATCCCATTCTTCGACCGTCGTCTCAAGGAACGGCTTGATGACGATGGTACCCGCATGATTGAACAGAACGGTGACATCGCCATATTTTTCCGCAACCCCGGCAATGGCCTTCTGCACCTGCGCCTCATCCGAAACATCGGCGACGAAATAGCTGGCGACACCGCCAGCAGCAGTGATTTCCGCCACCGTAGCAGCAGACGCCTGCTCGTTGCGGTCGATGATCGCCACTTTCGCGCCCTCGGCAGCGAAAAGTTTCGATGCCGCACCGCCCATGCCTGTCGCTCCACCGGAAACGATTGCCACCTTGCCTGCCAGCCTGCCGTCGGAATTCGTGAAGCGTTGCAAAAAATGTCCCTCCCGTACGGGAATGTTACTGGCTGGGACGATTCTTGGCCAGAGCCATCAATGTCCAACCGAAGTCGTTCGCCTCCATGAGCCGCTGAAACCGGTCACCTATCAATGTATTCATATACCTGTTGAACGTTCGGGAACTCAGGATTCGCATTAATCCCCGATTGGCTTTGAGGGTCAMGGACGAGACATCCATAACGATGAAGTTTTTCTCTAAAAGGGATACCAGTTCCTGTCGATTGACCCACACGCGAATCTGCCCCGGCTTGGGCGGAGGTAGGCGATTGTACTTGTGCAAGACTGGCTCATTTTGAGTGGCCAACATCAAAGACCCGTTGGGACGCAAGTGCTTTGCCAATTTGGCCACAAACGCGGGTTGATCCTCAACATGGGATAGCACTTCAAGAGTAACGATTACATCGAACTGTTCAGTACCGAAATCGAGAGCCATGAAGTCTCCCGATACAAGTCTGACGTGGGGCATCCGCTTTTGAGCATTCTCCAAAACATCATTCGAAAGATCCGTTCCGGTCACTTGACCGTATTGCGCCAATTCTTCGCAAAACCAGCAGGCGCCGCAGCCCACCTCCAGGATATCGAGATCCCGCCGGCCCATCAAATCCAGCCAGTTGCGAACAATCTTGGCTTGCCTATACGAGACTTCATCAAGTTGCTGCTCGCGGGTCGATGAATTCCATTCATTCCAGAATTGCTGCTGTATCGGGACTGGATCGGCCATGTTGTTTTTTCCCCCGACTCAAGGATTACACCCTGGGGGCCAGCGTAACAACTTCTTGTTTGCTGGCTACGTAACTTAACGAGTGACCATTACCCATATCTACTTACTGCTGTTCTCTTTTTTCATTCAGCCTTTTAACCTGATGAGATGAGGTTTCGGTTTAATCATGCTGTGAGCCGAGCTGCGAAAGTCTGGATACGGACATGAACCTACATCAACGAGCGCGAACCAGCGTCGCATCCTAGTCTGTTGTCCTCTCTGTTGATTCAGTCCTTTTTCCTATCGCACCATACGACTACATAAGCTAAAGAAGGCCAAAAGCTCTCCCACGTATGGATATTCCAGGACCCATGACCATTTCCAATACTGTCAAGATCACGCCGGAACTCGTGGCTTCGCACGGGCTGAAGCCGGACGAATATCAGCGCATCCTCGATCTGATCGGGCGCGAGCCGAGCTTCACCGAACTTGGCATCTTTTCCGCCATGTGGAACGAGCATTGTTCCTATAAATCTTCGAAAAAATGGCTGCGGACGCTACCAACCACGGGGCCGCAGGTCATACAGGGGCCGGGCGAAAACGCCGGTGTCGTCGATATCGGCGATGGCGATTGCGTTGTCTTCAAGATGGAGAGCCACAACCACCCGTCCTATATAGAGCCGTACCAAGGTGCGGCGACTGGCGTCGGCGGTATCCTGCGTGATGTGTTCACCATGGGCGCACGGCCGATCGCGGCAATGAACGCGCTGCGTTTCGGCGAACCGTCGCACCCCAAGACACGGCATCTCGTTTCCGGCGTTGTCGAAGGCGTCGGCGGCTATGGCAATTCGTTCGGCGTGCCGACAGTTGGCGGCGAGGTCAATTTCGACGCGCGCTATAACGGCAATATCCTGGTCAATGCGTTTGCAGCGGGCCTTGCCAAGACAGATGCGATCTTTCTGTCCGAAGCCAAGGGCGTAGGCCTGCCGGTGGTCTATCTCGGTGCCAAGACCGGACGCGACGGCGTTGGCGGTGCAACCATGGCATCGGCTGAATTTGACGAATCCATCGAGGAGAAGCGCCCGACCGTACAGGTGGGCGATCCCTTTACCGAAAAATGCCTGCTCGAGGCTTCCCTGGAACTGATGGCTTCCGGCGCGGTCATCGCCATTCAGGACATGGGTGCAGCCGGCCTCACCTGCTCGGCAGTGGAAATGGGCGCCAAGGGCAATCTCGGGATCGAACTCGATCTCAACTCCGTGCCGGTGCGCGAAGAGCGCATGACCGCCTACGAAATGATGCTGTCCGAAAGCCAGGAGCGGATGCTCATGGTGCTGCGCCCGGAAAAGGAAGAAGAGGCCGAGGGCATCTTCAAGAAATGGGGGCTGGATTTCGCCATTGTCGGCTATACGACCGACGATCTGCGTTTTCGCGTGCTGCATGACGGCGAGGAAGTCGCCAATCTGCCGATCAAGGATCTCGGCGATCAGGCTCCGGAATATGACCGGCCCTGGATGGAGCCGGGCAAGCACGCCCCGCTGCCTGCCGCCAATGTGCCCGAGGTCGAGGACTATGGCGCGGCGCTGCTGCAAATGCTCAACTCGCCAGACCTTTCATCGCGCCGCTGGGTCTACGAGCAATATGACACGCTGATCCAGGGCAACTCCCTGCAGGTACCGGGCGGAGACGCCGGTGTGGTGCGTGTCGATGGCCATCATAGCAAGGCGCTCGCCTTTTCGTCCGATGTGACGCCGCGCTATTGCGAGGCGGACCCCTATGAGGGCGGTAAGCAGGCCGTCGCCGAATGCTGGCGCAACCTGACAGCTGTTGGTGCTGAACCGCTGGCCGCAACGGACAATCTCAATTTCGGCAATCCGGAACGGCCCGAGATCATGGGCCAGCTGGTAAAGGCAATTGGCGGCATCGGCGATGCCTGCCGCGCGCTGGCCTTCCCCATCGTTTCCGGCAATGTTTCGCTCTACAACGAGACCAACGGCCAGGCGATCCTGCCTACGCCGACAATCGCAGGCGTCGGGCTCATCCCGGAMTGGACGAAGACCGCCAAGATCGGCGGCATGCGCGATGGCGATGTGCTGATCCTCGTCGGCGGCGACGGCACGCACCTCGGCCAGTCGATCTATCTTCGCGATCTGCATGGGCGGGCAGACGGCCCTGCGCCCGCAGTCGATCTCGGCGTCGAGAAGCGCAATGGCGACTTCATCCGCTCCGCCATCCGCAACGGTCAGGTGACCGCCTGCCACGATCTTTCCGATGGCGGCCTCGCCATTGCCTTGAGCGAAATGTGCATGGCCTCCGGCAAAGGTGCAAATGTGGAAATCGGCGAAACCGCGCCGCATGCGCTGTTATTCGGTGAAGACCAGGCCCGCTACGTCGTGGCGGTTGCCCCTGACATGGCAAAACTCGTCATGCTCAACGCGGAAGGTTCCGGCGTTCCATTCCGCAACCTTGGTACAGTTGGCGGCAACACATTGACGATTGGACGCCTGCTCGCCATATCTGTTGAGGACCTGACAAAAGCCCACGAATCGTGGTTCCCTGACTATATGAGTGGTCAGGCGGACGAAAAAACACAGGCCGCCTGAGGAGAGAACGACATGGCAATGGACGCGCGCGATATCGAAAAAATGATTCGAGACGCCATTCCGGATGCGAAAGTTACCATTCGCGATCTGGCGGGCGATGGCGACCATTATGCCGCCGAAGTCGTCGCGGAAAGCTTTCGCGGCAAGTCACGCGTTCAGCAGCACCAGATGGTCTATGATGCGCTGAAAGGCAATATGGGCGGCGTATTGCACGCCCTCGCCTTGCAGACCAGCACGCCGGAGTAATTTTACGTAAGCGTCGACGCCGATGATCTCTCCCCTTGTGGGAGAGAAAGCGATTTCAGCATCTTAGCCCTTGCTAAGTGCTAGAAATCGCCAGAGAGGGGATTTGCAATAATCGTACTACCCCCTCTCTTGGATTTTCCAAGGATTTAGCAAAAAGGCTAAACCCAGGAAAATCCTTTCTCCCCCACAAAGGGGGAGATAATCGGCATTGATTGTCGAGCCCCGCACTCCCAACTAATAGACAAGTTACTTGCGTTCACGCGCCCATCGTGCTTTTTCTGGGCAAAGAATTGAGGTAAGATTGGCCTCAAAGCGTTTTCTGGCCGTGATTCCTCCCTCGCGGCCGCGAAAGGAACCTTAAATGAGCGGTATCAACGAATTCATCGACAATGAAGTCAAGAGCAACGACGTCGTGCTTTTCATGAAGGGCACCCCCGGCTTTCCGCAATGCGGATTTTCCGGTCAGGTCGTTCAGATCCTTGATTATGTCGGTGTCGACTATAAAGGCGTGAACATTCTTTCTTCCAATGAACTGCGCCAGGGTATCAAGGACTATTCCAACTGGCCGACTATCCCGCAGCTTTATGTGAAGGGTGAATTTGTCGGCGGTTGCGATATCATCCGCGAAATGTTTCAGGCGGGTGAATTGCAGACTCTCCTCAGCGAAAAGGGCGTTGCCACCAAGGCCGCCTGATTACGCTTTAATTCCAACTGGTTCCGGTCGCATCCGGAATCTCCATGTTAAAGGCGTCGGCCGTTCCGACGCCTTTGTCTTTGTTTGTTTTTCAAATCCAGAAAGCACTCGGAAATGGATGCCTCTGCCAATACCGCTCCCTCACGCCTCCAGGGAATGGGTAAAGTCGAATTCATCAGCCTGATGGCGATGTTGATGGCGGTCAATTCCATGGCTATCGATGTCATGCTGCCGGCTTTGCAGCAGATCGGCGCGGCGCTTGGCATCAGCAGTGAAAACCATCGGCAATATGTGATTTCGGCTTATCTGCTCGGCTTCTCGGTGGCGCAGCTGTTCTTCGGCCCGCTATCGGATCGCTTTGGCCGCAAGGTGCCGATTTTCTGCGGCCTGATCATTTATATCGCTTCGGCGATGGCGTGTGTCTTTGTCCCGAGCTTCGGCGCACTGCTGTTCTTCCGGGCACTGCAGGGCATCGGCTCCGCTGCAACCCGCGTCATCGCCATTTCGATCGTGCGTGACGTTTATGGTGGCCGGCAGATGGCCGAGGCCATGTCGCTGATCATGATGGTGTTCATGATCGTTCCGGTCATCGCGCCCGGGACGGGTCAGGTGGTGATGCTGTTCGGTGACTGGCGGCTGATCTTCATCTTCATGGCGCTGATGGCAACATCGGTCGCGATCTGGATGTATCTGCGCCTGCCAGAGACGATGGACCCTGCCGACCGGCGTCCATTTACCATCGTGTCGGTTGCCCGCGCATTCAAGATCGTGCTGACCAACCGGGTCGCATTTTGCTATGCGCTGGCGAGTGCGTTCATCTTCGGCGCGATGTTCGGCTTCATCAATTCGGCACAGCAGATCTATGTCGAGATCTATCATCTCGGCGTGTGGTTCCCGCTGGCCTTCTCCGTCGTTGCGATCACCATGTCGTTTTCTTCGTTCATGAATTCGCGCTTCGTCGGCCGTTTCGGCATGCGGCGCCTGTCGCATGGAGCGCTGCTTGCTTTCATGACGATCAATGGCGTGTGGCTGCTGCTGACGCTATTCGGGCCGCAGCCGACACCATTTGTGCTCTATCTCCTGCTGTTTTCACTGGCGATGTTCCAGTTCGGCTGGATCGGCTCCAACTTCAATTCGCTGGCAATGGAACCGCTTGGCCACGTGGCCGGCACGGCATCGTCAGTGCTCGGCTTCATGGGTACGGCCGGCGGCGGCATCATCGGCGCGGTGATTGGCCAGGCCTATAACGGCACAACCCTGCCCTTGGTCACCGGGTTCTTCGTGCTGTCGCTGATCGGGCTGGTGTTTGTGTTGATCGCTGAAAGAGGAAAATTGTTCCAGCCGCATAACAAGCCGAT
>NZ_JBFUMG010000072.1:0-13821 GCF_054049495.1 Phyllobacterium sp. P5_D12
GTCGCGTATTTCGCGCCACAGCCGATGGCCGGGAAATCCGTTCGTGGGATGTCCCGATGAAAATCGGCTCGATGGCGCTGCGCAAGGATGGAAATAGCGCCATCGTGTCACTGGCGCGCGGATTTCATCTGCTCGATTTCAAAACGGGCGATGTCGAACTCATCCAYGATCCCGAACCGGATAAGTCGGAAAACCGCATCAATGACGGCAAGGTTGACAAGCAGGGAAGGTTTGTCGCCGGCTCCATGGACACGATGGAGAGCGGTCCGAACGGCGCGCTCTACCGTGTCGACCCTGACCTCAGCGTGCACAAGCTCGACGATGGTATCATCGTTTCGAACGGGCCGTGCTGGAGCCCCGATGGGAACCTGTTCTATTTCGCGGATTCGTGGTCGGGCGAGATATGGGTCTACGACTATGACCAGGCGACGGGAAATGTGTCCAATCGCCGAACCTTTGCCAAGATAGACACATCGAGAGGCGGTGCCGCCGATGGCTCCACGGTCGACGCGGAAGGCTGCCTATGGAACGCACAGGTCTATGATGGCAAAGTTGTCCGCTATCGGCCCGACGGCACCGTGGACCGCGTCATCGATATGCCGGTGAAAAAGGTCACCAGCATCATGTTCGGCGGCCCGGATCTGGACATCATCTATGTGACATCCATGGCAAAGCCGCCCTTGCCAAGATTTCCGGGAGATGGTGTCTTGCGCGGCAGTCTTTTCGCGATCACCGGGCTTGGTATCAAAGGTATACCCGAGCCGCGGTTTGCAGGCTGAGAATCCGGATACCAAACCACATTGCGCCGCGTTGCCCTGCAGAAGAAAACGGCCATAATGACAGGCAGAAATCTTGGCAAGCAAATCAGCGCGAGTGTGCCGTTATGAGTCAGACAGAATTCAGCGGAGACATTTCATCCGACGCGAGTGATCCCTACGCGCGCAGAGCCCAGACCTTCCCGCGTCTCGACGAAGAGATGGTGGACCGTGTTTCGTCATTTGGGTTCGACTTCAAGGTAGCCAAAGGCACTATTTTGTACAGCCGCGGCGAACGTCAGACCGATTTCTTTTTGATAAAGTCGGGCTCGATCGAAATACTCGATCTCGGCGATGACGGTGTAGCAAGGGTTCTGAACGTGCAGGGCGAAAGGGAGTTCACTGGGGAACTCGATCTGTTCAACAATCGCGAGAATCTTGTCTCGGCTCGAGCGGGCGAGGATGCGCACCTTGTGCGCGTTGAGCGCAGGTCGTTCCTGCGGATGATGTCTGCTGAGCCGGATATCGGTGAAATCATCACGCGGGCGCTGATCCTTCGCCGCGTTGGGTTTATCAAACACGGTCAGGCTGGCGTTGTCCTGATAGGGCCGAGCCACGCAGCGGACACATTGAGGTTGCAACGGTTTCTCACGCGCAACAGCTATCCGCACAGGCTGGTCGACTCGGATGTTGATCCGCATGCAAAGGAAATGGTCACGGCGCTTAAGATTTGCTCGCTGTCGCTACCTGTCATTGTTCCTCCAGGAAAAGCGGTCCTGCAAAATCCGACAACAGGCCAACTCGCTGACGTTTTAGGGCTGACGGAACGCATCGACCCGAACGATGTCTATGATGTGCTCGTTGTTGGCGCCGGCCCCGCAGGTCTCGCATCCGCGGTCTATGCCGCATCCGAAGGACTAAAAACGATCGTTATCGAAGGGGTAGCGCCCGGCGGGCAAGCCGGTACGAGTTCAAAGATCGAAAACTATCTGGGATTTCCCACGGGAATATCGGGACAAGCCCTGGCCGGCCGCGCTCAGGTTCAGGCACAGAAGTTCGGGGCACGTCTCGCCATCTCGCGTATGGCTGTCTCCATCGATTGCAGCAAGTTGCCCTATCGCGTTGTGCTTGACGACGGGCAGACTGTTTCGGCCCGAGCGATTGTTGTCGCCACTGGAGCCCGTTACCGCAAGCCAGAGCTGTTGAATTATGAACGTTTCGAGGGTCAGGGCATTCACTATGCGGCCACCGCCATGGAAGCACAGCTATGCCAGGAACAGGAAGTCATTGTCGTTGGTGGCGGCAATTCAGCTGGGCAGGCGGCGATGTTCCTGTCTCATTCAGTCAAGCATCTGCACATTCTGGTCCGGGGTCCAGGATTGAAGGAGACGATGTCTGACTATCTTGTCCGACGCATCGAAAAATCACACAAGATCTCGTTGCATCCCTATACCGAAATTTCTGCAATCGACGGTGATCGATACTTAAACAAGGTAACGTGGACAAATCGATCGACGGGAGTGAATGAGACCCGGTCTATTTCGAATATCTTCATGATGATTGGTGCTGCCCCGAACACGGAGTGGCTGGATGGCTGCATCAAACTGGACAAGTCCGGTTTCATCGAGACCGGCATCATGGCGGGTGTCGTTACAAGCGGATCGCCGTTCGAGACTTCGGCTTCTGGTATATTCGCCGTGGGCGATGTCCGCGCGGGCTCTGTCAAACGCGTTGCATCCGGTGTGGGCGAGGGGTCTGTTGTTGTTCAGGCCATACACCAATATCTGAGGCAGATCCCTGCCACGCCAGTCACCAAGGCCGATTAAGACGTCACTCACGAAATAATTCGTGCACCTGTCGCGTTGCAACGGGCGCTGTCTCCTGCGGCCAAAGCGGTCACGAATGCCCTACGATATGTTCGACAAGGCGAGGTGCTTCCTCGGCGATCGCCAATATGATGCCTGACTTGCGTGTGGAGGCGAAATCCAGTCCGGCGAAGTAGAGACCCGGCAGGACGCCCACACCATCCGTGTGAACGGGCTGTCCGGCAGCGTCGAGCGCATCAGGAAGTCTCACATAGCTGAAATCGCCCTTGAAGCCTGTGCACCAGACCACGCTCGTGATGCCGGACCGGGAGAGATTGAGCGTATCGATGGCGGAATCCGGCTGACGCCACGCAACCGTCTCCGCCGGGTCGGGGTCCGAAACGGGTGCGTCGATCCCGGCTCGGTCGATATAATCGTCGATATAGCGTTTGGCATTGTCGGAGGCTTCGTCCCCAAAGCGAAGATTTGCTTCGACATCCTCGGCGAACGAGAGGTGGCCGCCATCCGCAATGCCGGTCAATCGCCCGAGAAGCACAATACCCTGGGCGCCGAGCGCCTGAAGGCTTATCGTGTGCTCCGACCCAAGCACACCACGCGGCGGGATGCGTCCCGCAAGCCGAATGATCTCCTCTCGCCGCACGTCGAGAAATCCGCTTTCCTCCAGCCAGATCATGACGTCGCGCCCACGATAGCGCCGTGGGAGCCGCCCAACGCGACTGGTCGCAAGGAAGACCGTCCGGCCCGCTTGCGCCAGTTCCTCCGCGATCTGGGCGCCTGATTGACCGCTTCCGACCACCAACACCGCTCCGCCGGGCAGATCGGCGGCGCTGCGATAGCCGGAAGCGTCGACCTGGTAGATGTCAAGGGGCAACGCATCTGGCGAGATCGGGCGCACAGGACAATTCAGGTTGCCGCTTGCGACGATCACGTTGCGCGCTCGAAACGTGCCGTGCGAGGTTGTCAGCCGATAGGCGCCATTCTCCTGCGCGAGTTCGCTCACCGCAGTATCCCCTTCGATCGGCAGCCCATTTCTCCCGGCGAAGTCCTCAAGTAGAGCGACGAACTGGTCGCGCGTGAGGACACCTTCTGGATCCTTACCCTCGTAGCGGTCGCCGGGCATCACGGTCTGGACGTTGGGCGAATTCATATGAAAGGCATCCCACCGCTGTGCGCGCCAGGTCTCTCCTATGCGACCCCGCTCTAGAACGCTATGGCGCAGGCCCCTTCGTGCCAGCCAATAGCTGACACCGAGACCCGCCCAACCGGCCCCGACGACGACAGCATCGAGAACATGGGCACCACCATTCATTTGCCGCAGTGATCTCATAATCGGCATCCCCCCAGCCATCCCCGCGCGGCATCAGCCTTGTTCAAGGCAACGAGTCCAGCGTCGCGGATGCGCAAGCGCTCTGGGGTACAGACAATGACAGCCCCAGGAAAATCCGAATGAACATGGGTTTGTTCCCGCAAGCGCCTGTTGTGGATTTGGCCATTTATTCAACACTTTTCGGCTGAGTCGTCCTCGTTGCCGGAATTGCCATCGTTCTCGCTCAAGGCCGCCGCAATTTGTCCGGCGGTCACCCTTTCACGCATTGTTGGTCTGGAGCTGTCCTCGGTGATGTCCCTGAATTCGAGACTGATTTCCCGGTTGGCGGCGACGGCTGCAATGAGATCTGGATCGCGCATGCCCCGGTCAAAAAACATCATGACGTTTCGTGCCAGGCGGTTGGCGCGCGGATCGGTCTTTGGTGACCTCCTCAGCAGCGCTGAAGCTTGCGCAAAGGCATGCTCCATTATCTGCCAATCAGCCGACGAATAGGTCAGTTCTTCCGTTCGAGAAAAAGGCATGGTTCCCCCAAAAGTCCAGCCGCCTTGTCACGTAATCAGATGATCAGGGGCATTTCAATGGATATATCTGCAAGAGAAGGCGTGGCGCCGGAATCCCTTCAATCAGTGGAATCAAGTCACTTTTGATTCCACCTTCTTATGACGGGTTCAGTGAGGTCGTGTTCGTAGCCGAGGATACTTATGCTCGCCGTATCGAGGACGAAGAGTCCGCCGGCTTCAGGTTGTAATCCGAGCCAGCGTGCCGCAAGGACTCTCAAGAAATGAGAGCTCGAGAATATCACAATCGTGCCATCGGTTTGGCGGAGCTGGCCAATAATCAAATTCGCCCGTGCGCCCACATCCAATGTCAGTTCACCCCGCGGACAGCCGTCTCGAAACAGACGCCATCCGGGGCGTTCGGCGAGAATCTGCTTCGTCGTCAGTCCCTCATACGCCCCGTAGTCCCACTCTGCCAATTCTGCCTTCGTCACGGCCTGTGAGCCAAATCCTGCAAGCGCGCACGTTTTGGAGGCACGTTGTGATGGACTTGACCACACAGCGGAGAAAGTCAGGCCCGACAGACGGGCGGCGATATGGCGCGCGGCCTCTTCCCCAGGGGGTGTCAGTGGTATGTCCGTACGTCCCGTGTGCTTGCCGGAGACACTCCATTCTGTTTCTCCATGACGAACGAGATAGATCTCCGGAAAAGCACTAGTCATATGGACTCCTTTTGATGATGCACGTCGAGCCGATCGTTTAACGAATCTGCTCAATGTATTTGGCGTGGAACCGGACGTAGCCATTCTCGGTCTGCTTGAGCTCAGTCTCGATCAAAGCATGGAACTCCGGCAGTCGGTAAAAAGGAACAGTGGGATAAGCATGGTGCTCGGCATGATAAGGCATGTTCCATGCAAGTTTGCGCACCAGCCAAGTCGTGGTGGTTGTCCTGCTGTTCTCGAGCATGTTGGCGACATAGGGGCAGCGGCCATGTTCGGCCAGAAGATAGATGCGCAGGAAAGGTTGTCCCAATATCGCCGGCAGGACCCATATATACACAAGGACTGCCGTCTGCAGGTAAACGGAGACAGCGATCATCAAGGCATAGACCGCAATCATTATCTGTGCCTCGCTGCGGACCTTCCGGTGACCTTTTGCCGGCACAAACGTATCGCTGCAAAGCCCCGACGCGTTTATCACAAGCGTCTTGATGTGGCCCCACCAGACAGGAATGCCGGACAGGTGCACGAGGTATTGCCGCATGGTTTCTGGCTTGAGGGACATCAGCTCAGGATCGTTCTCGGGATCCTGAGTGAAGCGGTGGTGGGCCAGATGAAAGTAGCGAAACCAGTCCGAGGGCAGCACAAGCAGGATGCTACAGACGCGCGCAACGCAGTCGTTCAACCACTGCGTCCTGAACGGGGTGCGGTGGACGGACTCGTGTAGAAGGGTGAACAAGAACACGATCAGAATGCCCTGCGGGATCATCAAGAGCGGCCAGAGCGGCGCCCCTACGGCAATCAACCGTCCAAGAAGAATGATTGAGCCCCAATGGACGGCGAGTTGAAGAAGGCCGGCAAGGTCTGATTTGGCGGTCAGACGATTGCGCTGCTCCGATGTCAATGATGCAATGACAGTCCGGTGATCCATGCGGCAATGATAATCGAACGGGCCGATCTTTCATATAACGCTCGCAAAATTTGACTCTCCCGTATGTGGCAAATAGTGTGTCGCCGAATCGACTGTTATTGACGTTCGTTGCTGATGTTGCGCGCCGTTATGGGCAGAAAATCATTCAAAATCAAAGCGCTATGATGGTAAAATAATCGTAGTGCTCAATCCGCGGGTCTAAGGCTTGATCTGCGACCACGCTACTATCCTTTGAAAACAGGGCCGCATCGGCCCTTTTTCATGCACGCAAGGCAAGCATTAAATTGCCAGCAAATCATTAGAGGAGATTTCCATGAGCATTCGCCGTATTGAAGTTGGTCCACGCATGAGCCAGGTCGTAATCCATGGCAACACGGTCTATCTGGCCGGTCAGGTCGGCAGCCCAGGCAAGAGCGTGACAGAGCAGACCAAGGATGTCCTGGCTTCGATCGACCGCTTGCTCAAGGAGGTCGGCACTGACAAATCCAAGCTGTTGCAAGCCATCATCTGGCTCGATGACATGAAGGATTTCGGCGAGATGAATGCTGCGTGGGATGCTTGGGTCGATCCGGCAAACACTCCGGCACGCGCAACGGGCGAAGCCAAGCTTGCAACGCCGGAATACAAGGTCGAGATTATCATCACTGCCGCGATCTAGGATGTGTTGATATTCACGCCATGACGGTCTGCAAACGGCATTTTTCTGCGATCCGGTGCTCACGTGCTTCAAGTACGCTCTGCTCCGGTTCTCGAAAACTACCGTTTTCGACTCGTCATGATCGCGAATCGTATCACACCCTAGAATCTTCTCTGGTTCTGCATCGTCAGACTGAATCGGCTGAGACAGACTGAACACAGAATTATCCCAGCTGAGTCACCAGAATGGTTGGCGTCGTGGCAGGAATACTCAAGTAAATTGCTTGAGCGCACTGGATTTTTGGCGCGGAAATGAATAAAGTCCGCGCTTCTCCGGATTGCCGTAGGGGCAATTCTTCAAACGCTTGTCTGATTGTGGCTCATTTCCTTCCGCAAGGCGAGACAAGCATGGGTAAGGAAAACGATTGCAAGTTCTCGTCCGTGATAACAATGTTGAACAGGCCCTTCGGGTCCTGAAGAAGAAGATGCAGCGGGAAGGTCTCTTCCGCGAAATGAAGGCGCGCCAGGCTTTCGAAAAGCCATCCGAGCGCCGTGTCCGTGAAAAAGCAGAAGCCGTTAGCCGTGCCCGCAAGGCTGCACGCAAGCAGGCTCAGCGCGAAGGCCTATTGCCAGGTCCGAAGAAAAAGGAACGCGTTGCCCGCCCAGCCGGCAACAATGGTAGCGATTACAACAATCGATAATTTATGACCGGTCATCCGGTTATAAATAAACGCGACAGAACCCGCATGGCCCAGGCCGTAGCGGGTTTTCGTTTGTCTGGAGATTGACCCGCTTGACAACTGCGTCAACAGCGGGTCACATAAACACATTCACCAGGGGAGTCCCGACAAGGGGCTGAGATACTGCTGGCTTTTGCAGCGCAGTGACCCGTTGAACCTGATCCAGTTCATACTGGCGTAGGGACGGTGCAAAAGTCTTCGCATAGAGTGTCTTGGCACTCGGTCTCTGTCGAGACTCGCGAACTCCTTTCATCCTTCCGGCACAGAACTGGGTTTCCACGCACTTGCTGCGCCATGCGTCCACTTGGATGGATGCATAAAGGTCGCAGCAACACTTTTAATGGTCATGATCCTTATCCAAAAAGGAAGCACTTTTTGGGGTCATGAGCGGGCAAAGGAACCTGATGATGACCGTTTTTAATCCAATTGCTTCAAGCACGCCTACTGTTTCGACCGGACCACTGCCTGCGTCGATCAAGATTTACAAAACCGGACACATTCATCCGGATATCCGCATCCCAATGCGCGAAATCGCGGTTCACCCGACTGCCGGTGAGCCCAACATCACAGTCTATGATTCCTCAGGTCCGTATAGTGATCCGTCTGCAGAAATCGATATCGCCAAGGGCATCCCGCGTGTCCGCGAGGGCTGGCTCGCCGCGCAGGGGAATGTCCATTCCTATGACGGCCGCCGTGTCATTCCGGCGGATAATGGTTTCGCCACGGGCGAACGGCTGACGCCGGAATTTCCTATCCGCAACAATCCGTTGAAGGCAAAGGACGGCAAGGCGGTTACCCAGCTCGCTTATGCACGGGCAGGTATCATCACGCGGGAAATGGAGTATGTTGCGATCCGCGAAAATCTGGGCCGGGAGAATGCAAAGAATGGTGCGGTGCGCGATGGCGAATCGTTCGGTGCATCAACCCCCGATCACGTGACACCGGACTTCGTCCGCGAAGAGATCGCCCGGGGCCGCGCGATCATTCCTGCCAATATCAATCATCCCGAGCTTGAGCCGATGATCATCGGGCGCAACTTTCTGGTCAAGATCAACGCCAATATCGGTAATTCCGCAGTGACGTCTTCCATGGCCGAGGAAGTGGAAAAGATGGTCTGGGCGACACGCTGGGGCGCGGACACGGTGATGGATCTCTCCACCGGGCGCAACATTCACAATATACGCGAGTGGATTATCCGGAATTCGCCGGTGCCGATCGGCACGGTGCCGCTCTATCAGGCACTGGAAAAGGTCGATGGCATTGCGGAGAACCTCACATGGGAGGTTTATCGCGACACGCTGATAGAACAGGCGGAGCAGGGGGTGGATTATTTCACGATCCATGCCGGCGTGCGGTTGCATTACATTCCGCTGACCGTGAACCGCGTCACGGGCATTGTCTCGCGCGGCGGTTCGATCATGGCCAAGTGGTGCCTGCACCACCATCGCGAAAGCTTCCTCTATGAGCATTTCGAGGAAATCTGCGATATCTGCCGCGCCTATGATGTGAGCTTTTCGCTGGGGGATGGTTTGCGGCCCGGCTCCATCGCCGATGCCAATGATGCGGCGCAGTTTGCCGAACTCGAAACGCTTGGCGAACTCACGCAGATTGCKTGGGCCAAGGATTGCCAGGTGATGATCGAGGGCCCCGGCCATGTGCCGATGCACAAGATCAAGGAAAACATGGACAAGCAGCTCGCAGTTTGCGGCGAGGCGCCGTTCTATACGCTCGGACCGCTGACGACGGATATTGCGCCCGGTTATGATCACATCACGTCCGGCATCGGTGCCGCGATGATCGGCTGGTTCGGGACGGCGATGCTTTGCTATGTGACGCCGAAAGAGCATCTGGGCCTGCCGAATCGCGACGATGTTAAAGTCGGCGTGATCACTTACAAGATTGCCGCTCACGCTGCTGACCTTGCCAAGGGACATCCTGCAGCTCAACTGCGCGATGACGCATTGTCACGGGCGCGTTTCGAGTTTCGCTGGGAGGACCAGTTCAACCTGTCGCTCGACCCGGAAACGGCGCGGCTCTACCACGACGAAACCCTGCCGAAGGAAGCGCACAAGGTGGCACATTTCTGCTCGATGTGCGGGCCGAAATTCTGCTCCATGCGCATCTCTCACGACATCCGTGCCGAGGCGCAAAAGGAGGGCATGGCTGCCATGGCGGAGAAATTTCGCGAGGGCGGCGAACTCTATATGCCGTTGAACCAAGGTGCCTGAAGGAATGAACGTTCTTGTAAAGGGCGCCGGTGTGGCTGGGTTGTCGGTCGCTCATGAATTGATGTCACGCGGCGCGCGCGTGACAGTGCTCGATCCGCAACCGGGCAGCCGCGCGGCGGCATCCTGGTTTGCGGGGGGAATGCTTGCGCCCTACTGCGAGCGGGAAAGCGCTGAGCAGATAGTTCTCGAGCTCGGGCTTGGTGCCGCTGACTGGTGGGAAGCGGCGCTGCCCGGCTCAGTGACATGCAATGGTACGCTGGTCTTGGCGCCAGTCCGTGACGTCAGGGAGCTTGAACGGTTCGGCTCGCGAACGTCTGGCTTTGAATGGGCTGACGATGACGCGATTGCGACGCTGGAGCCGGACCTTGCCGGGCGCTTCCGCAAGGGATTATTCTTTGAGGGGGAAGCGCATCTTGACCCCCGACACGTGTTGATCAGTCTTGCGGCGAAACTGGAGGAAGCAGGTGTAGCATTCGAAACTGATCCAGTGCGAACCGCGACAGCTGGTTTTGATTGGACCGTTCAGTGCACCGGCTATTCCCGCGACGATCAAACCATACGCGGCGTGCGCGGTGAAATGCTGATCCTGCGGACCGCTGATATCTCCTTGTCACGTCCTGTCAGGCTCGTTCATCCGCGCTTTCCTATCTATGTCGTGCCGAGAGCGGATCATACGTTCATGGTGGGCGCAACAATGCTCGAAAGCGACGCGGCTGGTCCGATCACCGTGCGCTCGATGATGGAATTGTTGAACGCGGCTTATAGCCTGCACCCCGCCTTCGGTGAGGCAGAGATTGTCGAAACAGGGGTGGGCATTCGTCCCGCCTATCCTGACAATCTGCCCCGTGTCGTCCGAGAGGGTAACACCATCAGCATCAACGGGCTTTACAGACACGGTTTCTTGCTCGCCCCGGCGATGGCCATGCTGGTGGYGGACATGGTTCTGAATGAAAGGAGAGCAACCCGATGAAACTGCTCGTCAATGGAGAACCGCACGATGTGTCGGCGCAATCGCTCGACGCTTTGCTTGCAGAACTGGAATTCGAAGGCGAATGGCTGGCGACGGCATTAAACGGGGAGCTCGTACGGTCACCGGAACGTCAAGCCTGCCGTCTGAACGAGGGCGACAAGGTCGAGATCCTTACGCCGCGGCAAGGAGGATGAGCATGCTGAAACTTTATAATACCGAACTTTCTTCGCGGATTTTGCTGGGAACAGCGCAGTATCCTTCGCCCGCCATCCTGATGGACGCAATCAAGGCATCCGGCACGGAAATCGTCACCGTCTCGCTGCGGCGGGAAATGGCAGGCGGCAAATCCGGCGACAAGTTCTGGTCGCTCATCCGGTCGCTAGGAACGCATGTACTGCCGAACACGGCGGGATGTCATACGGTGAAAGAAGCTGTGCTCACGGCGCAGATGGCAAGGGATGTTTTTGCGACCGACTGGATCAAGCTCGAAGTCATTGGCAATCACGATACGTTGCAGCCGGATGTCTTCGCACTGGTCGAGGCTGCCCGGATATTGTCCGATGACGGCTTCAAGGTGTTTCCCTATACGACAGACGATCTGATCGTCGCCGAGCGTCTGTTGGAAGCGGGTTGCGAGGTTCTGATGCCATGGTGCGCGCCGATCGGCTCGGCTCTCGGACCGCTCAATTTGCACGCACTGCGTTCGTTGCGGGGCAATTTTCCCGATGTGCCGATGATCATCGACGCGGGTCTCGGGCGGCCATCTCATGCTGCGACGGTCATGGAACTTGGCTTTGATGCCATCCTGCTGAACACGGCCGTCGCGAAGGCCGGCGATCCGGTGGCAATGGCAGAGGCTTTCGCCAAGGCAGTCGATGCGGGGCATGCAGCCTTTCATGCAGGCATGCTCGAGCCTCGCGACGTTGCCGTACCGTCAACGCCCGTGATCGGCAGGGCGGTGTTTACGTGATAGCCTGAGGCTCTTAACTGTCGAGCAGTTCAGCGACTTTGGCATTGCCGCCGTAAATGAGGCAATCGGCGATTGTCGTCTTGTCGAGGACCGCACGGGTGACATTGGCGACTTCATTGAAGACGTGGCGTATTTCGCATGTCGCTTCGTCCTGGCAATCCTCGCAGCGGCGATAAGCGATCTTGCTCAGGCAGGGCAGAGGAGCAATCGGACCGTCGATAAGACGCAGTACCTCGMCGAACGTAATTTCTTCGGCCGGCTTTAGCAGCAGATACCCGCCCATCTTGCCGCGACGGCTCATGACGATACCCTGATGTTTCAGATCGAGCAGGATCTGTTCGAGAAACTTCTTCGGGATATTCTGTTCTTCCGCGATATCCGAGATGAAGAGAGCTTTGTCGGCGTCTGCCCTGGCCAGAACGACAAGCGCCCGTAGAGCATATTTGGCCTTTTGCGATATCATTTCTTCTTTGCCTGACTACCGGTGCGATGCAGTCATAGTCCCTCGCACTACATTTTCTAGTGTAAAAATGTTAAAAAATAAGTTTTTTTGCGGCCGAGAAATGTCTTAAAAATGGTGTGTAAGACGCTGAAAAATAGTAATTCATTAAGAATTAGGCGTAGACCGCGGTGCGGGAGTGGTGAATCCAATACACGATTAAACAGGTAGAGATTATTGACAAATGATTTCAAGCCGTCATCATTGGGGTATCGGTTGACCTAAAGGCAACTGCACTCTGCAACCGGATTGTTTGATGGAGGTCGCAATGTACAGTGAAGTATCAGGCATATTTAACCGGGCAGAACGCCTGTGGCGGGACGTTTTTGCAGCTGAAACTCTCGACCGGAATGCCAGCGATCCCAAGCAGCGTGATCGCGAAGAAGCTGCGGCCAAGAAAAACCGCAACTGGACCGAGGAGGATTTCCTCTGGTGCTGGCAGCATCGCGGATTTTGGTGAGTGCTGATAGAGCAATTTCAGGTTTTGACAAAAACGCTTCTCCCTTGTCGTCATCCTCGGGCTTGACCCGAGGACCCAAATTTTATTGATAAACAAGAGCCACGCCGTGTTGTTCGAATGTTCCGATGGGTCCTCGGGTCAAGCCCGAGGATGACGGAAAGGTGGCAGAGGGGATGACGGAGAGGTGAACGAAATTGGCAGCTGATCACGCTGCCCGCTGTATGCGCGAGGCTTCTTGCGGTCTGCGCATTGAATCCGCCAGAATATGCGCTTCCGGCCATGAGCCGAAGCCGCTTTCAATATTGATGTGTCCGGCATTTTTCATATCGACAAATCCTGCGCCCCAAACATTGGCCAGAGCTTCAGCTTTGTTGAATGACATATAGGGATCGTTGCGGCTGGCAACCACGATTGACGGAAAGCCGAGCTTGTGGCGTGGCAGGGGTGCAAAGCTCCGAAACTTGGAATCCTGAACGGCCATACGTTCAGCGTCGGCTGGTGCAACCAGAACCGCACCCGCGATATGCGCTGCCGATGGACGGCTGGCGAGATGCGTAACGAGAACACAGCCGAGGCTATGCGCGACCAGGACAGCACCAGGTGTTTCGGCAAGTGTCGCTTCGAGAACATGAAGCCATTGACATAGGACCGGATTGTCCCAATCGTCCTGTTCGACAAGGCGCGCCGTTTCATCCTCCAGCAGCCATTGGTGTTGCCAGTGGCCTTTTTCGGACCCGCGATATCCCGGAATGATCAATGTCGTCATGCGCCACCACTCCTTTTGTGCCATTGCCTGGGGAAGAATTCGTAATGTGGCCCCAAAATAGGGTGGTTGCGCTGATCCATGAAGGAACAGCGCACTAAACTCGGTCAGAAATGGAAAATATTCCCTGCGCGAATTGCGGTTATCGTAAAATTACCGTCAGGTATCGCTGTCCTTCTTGTACCAGCGCAACAGCAACTGCGAGCGCTCAAAATAAAGTACGACAAGCAGCGAAAGAGCAAATGGAATCAACAAGTAGAACAAGCGGAAAATAATCAGTGCCGCCAATACGTCGGCCTGATTCATATCGGGCAAACCGGTGAGGAAAACCAGTTCCAATACGCCGAGGCCGCCGGGCGCGTGGGAGATCAGCGCCGCGGAAAATGATACGAGAAAGATCCCGAGGATAATGAGAAAGCCGGGATTGCCTGCTGTCGGAAGCGTAAAATAAATGATGGCGGCGGCACCGATGAGCTCCAATGGCCCGACGATCAGTTGCT
>NZ_JBFUMG010000073.1:0-13671 GCF_054049495.1 Phyllobacterium sp. P5_D12
CGATGGGTGCTCTCAATCTTCGGCCTTTGGTCACCCTTGTCGTGGCTATTGCAGGCTTCGCGTTCAGCGCCGAACGCTTTGGCTTCGTTGTCGCATCGGCATGGTTGCTGATTATCGGGAGCCTGGCCGATCCAGAATCCAGATGGAAGGAAATTTTCATCTCCACCGCGGTTCTGACATCGCTCGGCGCGCTTCTTTTCGTCTACGGACTCGGCGTTCAGATGCCTATTTGGCCTTCTGACCGATTTCATTTCTGATCGGAAATCCAATGTCATTCCTTGATGTACTAATGCTCGGATTTTCGGAGGCTCTGACTCCGACAAACTTGCTCTTTTGCTTTATCGGCGCACTGCTGGGTACGCTTATCGGCGTACTGCCGGGCATAGGACCGACAGCAACCGTCGCCATACTTCTTCCGGTAACCTTTTTCTTGCCGCCGCTTGGCGCCCTCATAATGCTTTCGGGAATTTTCTACGGAGCTCAGTACGGGGGATCGACAACTGCCATTCTGGTCAATCTTCCGGGCGAGGCATCCGCGGTGGTAACGGCCATAGACGGTTACCAAATGGCACGGAAAGGTCGCGCTGGTGCGGCGCTGGCGATAGCGGCGCTGGGGTCATTCTTCGCCGGAACGGTTGCGACAATTGCGCTTGCTGTGGCAGGTCCGACGTTATCTTCATTCGCCTTGTCCTTCGGTCCCGCCGAGTACGTAGCTCTCTGCATTTTCGGTTTGCTTGCCGCGACAATCCTCGCGCATGGTTCCGTTATCAAGGCTATTGGCATGGTGTGCCTTGGGCTCGTCTTGGGTCTCGTGGGAATTGACGTCAACAGCGGATCGGCACGCCTTACCTTCGGATCAACCGATCTCTACGACGGAATTGAATTCGTGGTTATCGCGGTCGGCTTGTTCGGCATAGCGGAGATCGCTACCAACCTTGAATCCACAGAGGTGCGAGGGATCCTTCAAAGCAAAATTGGGCGCTTGTGGCCTACCCGCGACGAATTTCGGCAAAGCTGGGGGGCAGTGCTCAGAGGAACGGCGGTCGGTACCGTACTCGGTGTCCTTCCAGGCGGCGGCGCAACATTAAGCGCGTTCAGTGCCTACTCGGTCGAAAAGAAAGTGTCCAGGACTCCAGAAAAATTCGGACACGGAGCAATCGCCGGCGTCGCCGGACCGGAGGCCGCCAACAATGCGGGGGCGCAGTCGTCTTTCATTCCGCTTTTGACGCTCGGCATTCCGTCCAATTCAATCATGGCGATGATGTTGGGGGCGATGACCATTCATGGCATCACTCCGGGTCCCTCCGTCATCCAGAATCAGCCCGGTCTGTTCTGGGGTCTGGTAGCGTCAATGTGGCTCGGCAATGCAATGCTCCTTATTATCAACCTGCCGCTGATAGGCCTTTGGGTCAAGCTGCTCCAGATTCCCTATCGACTGATGTACCCGGCCATCCTGCTGTTCTGTTGCGTCGGCGTTTTTAGCGTCAGCAATCGTGGCTTCGATGTGGCTCTGGTCATCATATTCGGCGTGTTGGGCTACGTGCTTCGCAAAGCCAAATGTGAACCAGGCCCGTTATTGTTGGGATTCGTACTTGGACCGTTGCTGGAGACCAATCTCCGACGTGCAATGCTTTTGTCACAAGGTGACTGGCTCGTTTTCTTTGAGCGTCCGATCAGTGCGATCCTTTTGGCGGTCACTGCCCTCATGTTGTTGATGCTTGTTCTGCCTGCCATCAGGAAGAACCGCAAAGCGGCATTTGAAGCCAATGAGGACTGATCCGTTCGGAGGAAGATCGTTGCTAGCAAGAAATGGCGTCAGTCGACGCATCCGCGGCGTCCTTTCGCTCGACGATTTCGAAATCCGCGCGAAACGACACCTGCCGAAGCCGCTTTTTGGCTATATCGCCGGAGCCAGCGAGACTAATGCCTCGCTCCGGCATAATGCTGAGGAGTTTCAGAAGTATGGATTTCGGCCGCGCGTCCTGACTGACGTCTCAGCGCGATCGACCGAGACAACCTTGTTTGGAACGCGATATTCAGCGCCCTTTGGCATAGCACCGATGGGCATCAGTGCGCTCATGGCCTATCGGGGCGATCTCGTGCTCGCTGCCGCCGCAGCGGAATCGGAAATTCCGATGATCATGAGCGGATCATCCCTGATCCGGCTTGAGGAGGTGGCCACAGCTGCGCCCCAATCCTGGTTTCAGGCATACCTTCCCGGAGAACCAAACAGAATCGATGCGTTGGTCGACCGGGTCGCTGCCGCAGGGTTTCAAACTTTGCTTCTGACCGTTGATACCTCCACCCTAGCCAACCGCGAAAACAACATCCGTGCCGGATTCTCCACACCGCTCCGCCCGAGCTTGGGCTTGGCCTGGTATGGAGCTACCCATCCGGCTTGGACAATAGGTACATTCGCCCGAACGCTATGTTTTCACGGCATCCCGCATTTTGAGAATTCGTACGCCACCCGGGGAGCACCTATCGTTTCAGCTAACGTGACGCGAGACTTTGGAAAACGCGAACACCTCAATTGGTCGCATTTTCAGCGGATACGCGATCGTTGGCACGGAAGGCTGATCATCAAGGGGATCATGCATGAAGAAGATGCGGCAATTGCAGTTGGGCAAGGCGCGGACGGCATCGTTGTCTCTAACCACGGTGGTCGGCAACTTGATGGGACATTGTCACCGCTAAAAGTTCTGCCCTCGATCGCTGATCGCGTAGGCACAGAAACGGTGGTTATGTTAGATGGCGGCATTCGCCGCGGTACGGACATTGTCAAGGCGCTCGCGCTCGGGGCAAAGTTTATTTTTGTCGGCCGACCGTTTCTGTATGCTGCTGCAGTTGGTGGCCAGCCGGGTGTTCTGATGGCTGCCGATATTCTCAAGACCGAGTTGCACCGGAATATGGCGTTGTTGGGTGTCAATTCCATCGAGGAAATTACGTCCGACCTTATAGCCGAAGTCTAAGGCTCACTGGCATGCATATTATTGGCGGCGTGCCCAGATAACTCCAACTGTCCCTGTCATGTGCCATGCGAAATAACGCTGGTGCCCGACTTTGGAAAACGTACTAGATATCTAGTCAGATAATCGGCTACCTCTTAAGTACTACGACCGATCCACAAATATATTAACCCACTCACAAGTTGCTTGACACCGCTTTTTACCCGGCGTTTATCCTGTTCCAAAACAAACCGAGAATAAACGCTTTTTGTAACTTAGATTTGTACTTGTCTCCGGCTCACCAGAGTCCGAAAAGGTGTATCGTGTCAAACAGCAATGTATCACTGCTAGAAAATACTGTTCCGATTGATAACCGGACATTTACAGATCGCCATCCCGTAGTCGAGCAATGTCAATCAGTATGGCGCCAGTTTAACTTGCGCACCCCTCAGATAGCGTTCTATCCCGATACGATCATCCCTCACTCCCGTTACCTTCGCGAAGTGTTCTCGGTCGTCGATAATGATGACATCGATGCGGTTTTACTGACCAACGAAAGGCAATCATTCGGGTTGGAAAAGTTCCGCAGCGCAAGAGATCTGTTTCTCGTGCCGGTTGTGAACGTTTCCGGGAAGCCGAGCGTGGCCGCCGATGTCGATTTTAGCCTGAAGAATCCCAAATCATGGGTGGAAACCGCGAGTTGCATCAGAAAATTCCGGGAGCGCCGAGGCCGGTTGTCGAGCAGATTTCTATCTCCTACTTCTCCAGCCGTGCGAATGATGGCTTATTTGTTCGTTTCCGGGGAAGATCTCACCCCGATCAGGCAGCCAAATTCCCCGTACTATTTCGGATACAAAGGTTTTCCGAATACAGCATCGGCGACAATGGTTGCCGAAGCCCTTGCCAATAAGGGCTGGCTCGAGCGCAGTTTTTTCGACAGGTACCATAAATGTGCCGGATGCCAGTCTCATCGATTGACAGTCAGAGAAGAATGTCCGGCATGCCAGTCGCCGCAGTTATCAGAAGTAGACCTGATCCATCACTACAGCTGTGCGCAATTGAGTCCCGAGGCGGACTTTCGTCGCGGAACGGCGCTCATTTGCCCCAAGTGTAGCAAGCAACTGCGCCATTACGGTAAGGACTACGACAAGCCGGGACGCATTCAGGTGTGCGCCCAGTGCAAAAATACCACGTCGGAGCCCACCATTGGTTTTCTTTGCCAGGACTGCGGAATGCATGTCGGCGGAGACACAGCGAGCGTATCGGACGTGTTCTCCTATTCCCTGACCCATCAGGCGAATACTCTGCTTGCCAACGATGTTACGAGCGTAGATCGATTTCCGGTTGCCCAACTTCGTTATCTTCCGGAAGAACTCCAAAAGAAGATTACGCAGCTTTCTTCCTCTACCGGCGCGGCATCTGATTTCCTCCTGGTTGAGTTGCAATATGGTGGCCGCGAACAAGTGCTTAAAACTCGAGGTGAAACCAACTTCATTTCAATGCGGAAACTACTTGCAGACAATCTTCAGGGCATTCTTGGAGATGTCGCATCCGTACATTCGTCTCTTGAGCGGGAGTACGTCCTCTTTCTCGGGCGCGACGAAGCCGGTTTCACGGTCTACTTGCAGGAGGCTCTTCATCGTTCCGAATCTGTTCTATCCGATAAACTGAACCCCACTTTGCTGGTTTTGTGGGGCACACCCGAAAAAGCGCTGTCGTGAACGACCTTGATTTCGGCCTGTCATTTCTTCTGGCACAAACGGGCTCGAGTTTAGTTACCGTCTTTTGGTACACGCTGATATTCGATGTTCCAAGATACCTCGTGCCGTTTGTAATAGCCGCCATGAGCTTGCGACACATGGAGAAGGACAACGGCGCTCGTTGTAATTCCCAATCTCCAAGCGTGAGCGTCGTTCTTATTGGCCATAACGAGGCCGATTCCATTGGCGCATGCGTTAATTCCCTGATGGAACAGTCTTTTTTGGATTTCGAGATCGTTATAGTCAGCGACGGCTCAACGGATGGAATGAACAAAGTTGCCAGAGAGATGGCCCGAAAAGGGCTGGGATCCTGTATCCTTTCTACAGGAGTTCGGGGCGGCAAGGCGAGCGGGACCAATCTGGCGTGCGAAATCGCACGCGGTGACATCATCATTAATATTGACTGCGATTGTTCGTTTGACCGATTTGCGATTGAACGTCTCCTGGAACCCTTTGCCGACAAGCGCGTCGGAGCAGCGTGCGGGGATATCGCACCGCGCAACGCGGATGTGAGCCTTGTTTCGCAGTTTCAGGAAATCGAATATCTGGAGTCTATTTCCGTCGGTAAGCGGTTCAGCGCAGCGATTGGCCAAATAACATGTGCATCTGGCGCGTTCAGCGCCTTTCGCCGGACCGCGCTCGACGAGGTAGGCGGGCTTGACGTCGGTGGTGGAGAAGACCTCGATGTTACGCTGCGGCTGCGCCGGGCGGGCTGGCACATCGGATATGTTCCGAATGCCGTGTGCTACACGGACGTACCAACGACCTTTTACGCCTACATCAGGCAGCGGCTGCGTTGGGAGCGTGATGCAGTATGGATCCGCTTCCGCAAGCACCGGCGCCTTTTCAATCCGTTTGACCGCAACTTCAGACCTGCGGAAGCTTTTCACCAGTGGGATTTTCTGGCGTTCAGTGTTGCCGGCGCCGTCATCTTCCCGGTCTACATATCGTGGCTCGCAATCAATTTCGGCGCGCTTGCCATCCCGGTTCTGATAGCGATGCAAATTGCGTTACTGGTTCTGGATGTCCTTATGCTTGCCCTGGCCTGCTGGACAACAGGCCGTGCCAGTTTCTGGCGTAATCTGTTGTTCGTTCCTGGCTACTCCATCTTCATGTCGTATGGGATGCGGTTGGTACGCTTGCTGGCTTATATCGATGAGTGGTTTTTTCGCGGTTCTCATCGCGACAACTATACGCCGGAAAAAGTGCGCCATGAGCGTGCGTGGTGAGGTGAAACAATGAAGTATATCCGCAAACGCCCTCGCATAGATAATCTCGACCGGCAACAGAGAAAGGGGTCAGGCCGCCTGAGCAGATCGATATACCTCTTGATACTCGGAGCGCTGGTCGTTTCGCTTGCGAACTATCTTGTAGGAGGAATGTTCATCCTGTCAGCCGACGGCATTGTACTGGCGCAGCGATACATCGTATCGGCTGGCTATCCGGCAACCGTCGACAAGGTGCTGGTCAGCGAGGGCGATAGCGTCACCCAAGGAACGCCGCTTCTAGAACTCACATCGTTCGATATGGTGAAGGAGATCGCAGAACTCTCGGTACGGACCAGTGAACTTGCGGTGCGAGAGGGAGAATTGCAGGGAAAGGTAGCGACGAATACGGCACTCTTACCTCTGGCAGAGCGTTCAGCAAATGAAAGCAACAGTGCCATTTTGCGTCTTGACCGGGTCTCGACGCGAGGCCTTGTTCTTGCAAACCGAAGAGATGAGGCCTTGACGGCCAACTACCAGGCCGCGGAGCGCTATGCCCAATTGCGGGCCGAGTCACAAGTCACCGCAAACGAGCTTCGAGTTGTAGAAGCGTCGCGACAGGTTGCTGCTGACGCGGTTCACAAAATGAAAGCAATTTATGGAGAGGGTAAGGTAACTGCGGCGGTCACAGGTATCGTGGGTTCAAAAATTCCTGTTCCGGGTCAAGTTGTACGTCTGGGTGATGAAATGCTGCAAATAAACGGGGGGAAGGCCTATCTGTTCGCTTATTTGCCGGATGGGTATCTTTTTCCTGTTACCAAAGGCATGAAGGTTCAGGTGAGCGGCGGGAGCGAGCACGCGACGGGAACAGTTGAAAAAGTGCTGCCTATCGCCGACGCGCTACCAGCGGAGTTTCAGAATTTGCTGCGGCCACGCGATCGATCTCGGCTGATCCGAATTGCGCTGCCGGAAGACCATCCCTTTGCCGTAACCCAGAAGGTCGTCATCAGAGGATGCGTGTTCGGTTGGTGTTGGGTTCGATAGCATTTTTGAAAGGACCTGTTACAAAACGCTTTAGCAATGTGACCTGGTTGAGTGACGACCGATGGTCTGGTACCAGCCGCCACCGGGAGTTAGTCAGCTGCCGAGAATGGCTTTTTTGAACGTCGCGATATTGTGGTGCATCATGTCGATATAGGTTGCCGCACCTTCGTCGGGCTTGGAAAGCGCGTCCGAGAACAGCGTACCGCCGACGTTCAGCTTGGTTTCGCTGGCAATCTGCTCGATCAGCCGCGGATTGGTGATGTTCTCGACGAAGATTGCTGATGCCTTGTCCTCCTTCACCTGTTTGATCAGCGCAACGATATCGGCAGCCGATGCCTCCGAGTCAGTTGAAATTCCCTCGGGGGCAAGGAATTTCAGACCATACTCATGCTGGAAATAGCCGAATGCGTCATGCGACGTGATAATCAGGCGTTTTGACTCCGGGATCGAGGCAATAGCCGCCTTTACTTCCGCCTCCGTGGCGTCAAGCTTCTTTGTATAAGCCGCCGCATTGGCCTTGTAGCTGTCGCAGTTGGTTGCGTCCGCCGTGCAGAAAGCGTCAACGATATTCTGGACATAGATCTTGGCGTTGCGGATCGACTGGAAGGCGTGCGGGTCGTATGCGCCGTGCTCCTCGGTTGCCGAAGCTTCACCGGCCCCGTGATCATGATCCTCCTCGGCGCTCTTGATCGGCTCGACGCCCTTGGTCAACTCGACGATAGGAGCCTTTGTGGCACTCGCTTCCACGAGACGCGGCAAGAAGCCTTCAAAATGCAGGCCGTTGACCAATACCACATCTGCCCCGGCCACCGCTGCCGCATCGGACGGCTTCGGTTCATAGACGTGGGCGTCGCCGTCCGGCCCAACCAGCGTCGTCAGTGAAATCTTGTCGCCGCCAACATTTTTGGCAAAGTCGGATATGACCGTGAAACTGGAGACAACCTTCAAGGCCTCCGCCGAAGCTGGGGAGTAACTGGCGGTTAGTAACAGTATAACATTCAATCCCGCAGCAGGTTTAAGAGCCTTCATCATAGCGTTTTCCTTCTGTGCTAAGCTGTTCTGTGACGATATGGGCGCAGCCGGCTGTTGACGATGCCGCGTGTCCCGACGAGGATCGATCCGAGATAGATTGCCCCGGCGGACAGGATGATTGCCGGTCCGGAAGGCACGGAATAGTGGTAGGAGATCAGCAGCCCGCCTACGCAGGATACGCAGCCGATGACGATGGCCAGCGCGCACATCGGCCCGACCCGCGACGTCCAGAAACGCGCTGCCGCCGCGGGGAGCATCATCAGCCCGACGGCAAGCAAAGTGCCGAGTGCCTGGAACCCGCCAACGAGGTTGATCACCACCAACGCCAGAAAGATGAAGTGCACGGGCGTGCCAATGCGGCTGACAGAGCGCAGGAACAGCGGGTCGAGACATTCCGCGACAAGGCCCCGCCAGAAAATCGCGAGTGTGACAACACTGATCGCCGAGATTATGCCGATCAGGCTCAGCGCTTCATTGTTGAGCGCGAGAACGGTCCCGAACAGCACATGCATCAGATCGACATTCGATCCGCGCAGCGACACGATTAAAACGCCGAGCGCCAGCGATATCAGGTAGAAAGCGGCCATGGAGGCATCTTCCTTCTGGATCGTGAAGCGCGATACCGCACCTGCACCAAGTGCGACGATGACACCGGCAACCAGTCCGCCAATGGTCATCGGCACGATCTGCAGCCCGTAAAGCAAAAAACCCACCGCCGCGCCCGGCAGGATGGCATGCGCCATCGCGTCCCCGGTCAAACTCATTCGCCGCAGCATCAGGAAAACGCCAACCGGACAGGAACCGAGCGACAGTGCCAGCGAGCCAACAAGCGCGCGTTGCATGAAGCTGTAGTCGACAAAGGGCGCGATGAGATACTCATACATGGTCAAGCCGCCCCCCTCTTCAGTGAAGTTTGGGGCCCATTGTGATGATCGCCGGCGTCATGATGATGGACATGCGGATGAGCGTGATCGTGTGCATGACTGTGGGCAGCATCATCCTCGCACCAGGGCGCGCCCTCTTCCCAGGCTTCGTGAAATTGCCTGGCCTGCAACAAATTGTCGGGGCGGAGCGTCTCGCGTGACGCTCCCCAGGCGATCGGCTTGCGCGCCAGCAGGAGCGTTTCCGGGAAATGCTCGCGAACGAGATCAAGATCGTGCACGACGACCATGATCGTACGGTTCTCGCCGTGCCAGCGCTTGATCAGATCGATCAGGTCGCTGACGGTCTTGGCATCGATCGCGTTGAATGGCTCATCGAGGAGAATGAGATCCGCATCCTGCACCAGCACCCGCGCAAACAAAGCGCGCTGCAATTGCCCGCCGGACAGCGTGTCAACCGGACGCTTTTCGAAGCCCGCCAATCCAACACTCATCAGCGCCTTCGAGACATTCTCGCGGTCTTCCGCTGTGAATCTGCCAAGGAGGCCACGCTTCGGCCAAAGCCCGAGCGAGACAAGATCGATCACGCGCGCCGGGAAAGACCGGTCGAGTTCGGATTGTTGCGGCAGGTAGGCGATCCGCACATCTTTTTCGACAACGCACGAACCGGACATCGGCTTGAGAACGCCGACAATCCCCTTCATCAGCGTCGATTTGCCCGATCCGTTCGAGCCGACGACCGCTGTCAACGAGCCACGGCGAACGCCGCCGCTTAAATGATGAACGGCCGGATGCCTGTGATAGCCAAGCGTCAGATCGTGAAAGGTCAGGCAGGGTTCAGTCATCGGGCAGTCGCATCTTGGAGTTGAGCATTTCGATATGTGATGTTATTACATTTGTCAACAATGGCGAATTTGAGAACCGGGAAAATTAATGTACCCACTGGCGGAAAAGACAAATCTTTCCTATGTCTTATGGATCAACAAGGAGCCAATCTGGCAATGACTGCTACGCAAGAGCTGACAAAAAACCAATCGCTGGTTTTCAACGCGTTGGCTCGCGCCGATGGGCCGCTCAGCGCCTATACGATCCTCGACCAATTGCGAAATGATGGCTTCCGCGCCCCGCTGCAGGTCTATCGCGCCCTCGACAAGTTGCTCGACTACGGCATGATTCACCGGCTCGAAAGCATCAACGCTTTTGTCGCCTGTGCGCATCCTCACAGCCATAGCCACGGCCACGGAATGATCGCCTTTGCCATCTGCGAGGAATGCGGTCAGGTCTCGGAATTCTCGGATGATGTCATCACCAGCCGCGTCCGCGAATGGACCAACAGCAATGGTTTCAAGCAATCAAAGACGACGATTGAAATCCGCGGCGTCTGTGCCAATTGCGGCACGGCATAACGAGATTACTGTTTCTTGTAGGCCTTAAGGAACATATCGACGCCAGACGTTACGGTCTTGCGTATCTGCTCTTCCGATGGCGGATTATCCATGCATCCAAACAGCCGGCGCCTCAGCATACCCGTGACCATCAGGTCGGATAGCTGGTAGGTAGCAAGTTCGGTGTCTTCAATATCGAGATCGCCCGCAGCAACATGTTTGTCCAGAAACGCCCTCAACAGAGCCTGCCCCCGCTTTGGACCATTCTCATAAAAGCTCTGGCTCATCGAGGGCATGCGCTCGGCAACGCTGATGACCACCCGTTGCGCCCGAATGACAACATCGGACGTGACCTTGAGTGACAATGCCGTACCAAAAGCAATAAGCGCTTCACGCAAGTTATGGTCGCCTTCCAGCGCAGAATAAATGCCGCTGAACAGCTTGTCGCGATAGGCAAAGCAGAGCTCCATGAAGAGCTCTTCCTTGCTATCGAAATAGACATAAATCGTCCCCTTCGACACGCCGGCTTCACGCGTTATATCATTCATGCTCGCGGCATCGAAGCCCATCTGCGAGAAAACGCGGTCGGCGCCTTCAAGGATTTGCTGGCGCTTGGCCGGATCTTGACCAGCTGCCAATCGCCCCTGCCGCTCGTCCACAGGTATCACCGCTTCCAAGGCAGACGCCTTTATCGATGACACGTGGGACGCCTTCGTAGATGACATTTTAATCTCGTTTCCTCATTTTCGATTCTTTTTCGAACCAATCGGTTCGATGCACTTGATATGCTCTCTCATTTGCGCTATGTCAATCATCGAACCGATTGGTTCTATCACTTTCCAGAGTGCACATCCGTAGAAAGAGCCTCATATGTCTGCGTCGAACGCCAAGAATGAAGCTGAAATCCGTCAGTTTCCAGCCCCGGCTCCTGCTTCAAAAGCGGAGGCACCAGCAAAGCCCGATGCTCCTGTAACAGAAGCACCGCAGCCCGATATTGCCGCGCAAGCGCCTGCCAAGCCCAAGCGTTCGGCCAAGCGCTTCATATTGCCCATATTGATTGCCGCCGCAATTGGCGCGGGCGGCTGGTATGGTTATGAGTACTGGACCACGGGCCGCTTCATGGTTTCGACCGATGATGCATATATCCAAGGTGACATAACGGCGATTGCTCCGAAAGTCACCGGCTATATCGACAGAATCGATGTGGTTGCCAATCAGCGCGTTAAAGCTGGCGATCCGCTGGTAACGCTGGATAATGGCGACTATACGATCGCCGAAGAGCAGGCTGAGGCCCAGATCGCGACGGAAAAGCTCTCCCTCGATCGCATCAATGCGCAGATCGTTGCCGCCAAAGCTTCGCTGCAGCAGGCGCAGGCCGGCAAGCTCAACGCGCAAGCCGTCTTGACCAATGCGCAGGCCGGGTCTGTGCGCGCCAAGCAACTCCATGCAACAAGCTTCGCCTCGCAGTCGCAACTCGATGATGCAACAGCGGCTCTTGATCAGGCAAAAGCCAATATAGCCTCCGCCGATGCACAGATTGCTGCTGCTGATGCCAATGTCGGCGTGCTCGAGGCGCAGTATAAGGAAGCCGAAGGTTCCATTCGGTCGCTTGAACTCGCCAAGGACAAGGCTGCCCGCGATCTTGGCTTCACCGTTATCCGCGCGCCTGTCGATGGGGTTATCGGCAATCTGGCAGCCAAGACAGGCGACCTCGTCAGCCCCGGCCAGCGTCTAGCCGCACTTGTTCCTGTAAACGCGCTCTATATCGACGCGAACTATAAGGAAACGCAGCTGCGTGACATCGTTGTTGGCCAGAAAGTTCAGGTAACGGTCGATGCCCTGTCCGGCGACAAATTCGAAGGCACTGTCGCGTCCATTGCCCCGGCCTCAGGCGCTGTCTTCTCGCTGCTCCCGCCGGAAAACGCCACGGGTAACTTCACCAAAGTGGTTCAGCGCGTGCCGGTTCGTATTGCCCTGCCCGCCGACGCCCTGGCAAGCGGCAAGCTTCAGGCGGGCCTGAGCGTGGTCGTTGACGTCGATACCCGCACGACACCCAAGCTGTAATCCGAACTCCTGACGAGTCGAAGGTCATGTCGAAAGCCACCACAATCGGAGGTCCCGGGGCACCCGCTGTTCCGGACGAACATATCGATCCGAAGAAGGCCTTTGCCTTTCTGGCAATGGTGTTCGGCATGTTCATGGCCATTCTCGACATCCAGATCGTCTCGGCGTCGCTCGCCGAGATCCAGGCAGGGTTGAGCGCAAGTTCCGATGAGATCTCGTGGGTTCAGACATCCTATCTGATCGCCGAAGTCATCATGATCCCCTTGTCTGGCTTCCTCGGCCGACTGGTTTCGACACGCATCCTCTTTTCCGTTTCGGCGGCTGGTTTCACTGCCGCCAGCGTGCTTTGCGCCACAGCAACGAACATCGATCAGATGATCGTCTACCGGGCCATTCAAGGCTTCATCGGCGGCGGCATGATTCCAAGCGTTTTCGCCGCGGCATTCACGATCTTCCCGCCATCAAAACGCTCGATCGTCTCGCCGATGATCGGCCTCGTGGCAACGCTCGCCCCGACAATCGGACCGACGGTTGGTGGCTATCTGAGCAACGCCTTCTCCTGGCACTGGCTCTTTCTCGTCAATGTTATCCCCGGCATCATTGTGGCGATTGCCGCATGGAAGTTGATCGATTTCGACAAGGGCGACCGCTCGCTTCTCAACAAGTTCGACTGGTGGGGTCTCGCCGCCATGGCAGCCTTTCTAGGCTCGCTCGAATATGTTCTTGAAGAAGGCCCGCGCAATGACTGGCTGCAGGACACCGCTGTTTACTATTGCGCCATCGTCATGGTCATCGGCGGTATCACTTTCTTCTACCGCGCGTTCACGGCCGAACAGCCCATTGTCGATCTGTTTGCGTTCAAGAACCTTAACTTTGCCTTCGGTTCGGCGTTTTCGTTCGTGCTCGGCATTGGCCTTTATGGCTTGACCTATGTTTATCCGGTCTATCTCGGCCAGGTCAGGGGCTACGACGCCCTGATGATCGGCGAAGCGCTCTTCGTCAGCGGTCTCTGCATGTTCCTGACAGCACCGGTAGCCGGCTTCCTCTCCGGCCGCATGGATCCGCGCATCATGATTATGATCGGCTTTCTTGGGTTTGGAGCGGGAACATGGACCATGACGCATTTGACGGCGGACTGGGATTTTAACGAACTGCTTATCCCGCAAATCTTGCGCGGCGTGTCATTGATGCTCTGCATGGTGCCGATCAACAACCTTGCACTCGGGACGCTTCCTCCTGCCCGCATGAAGAATGCCTCCGGCCTGTTCAACCTGATGCGCAACCTCGGCGGTGCCGTGGGCCTCGCGGTCATCAACCAGATTTTGACCGACCGCGGTGCCATGCATTATGCC
>NZ_JBFUMG010000074.1:0-13431 GCF_054049495.1 Phyllobacterium sp. P5_D12
GCTTGGTACCATGGCCGCCCGCAACGACAATGCAGTCCGATTGTACGCACGCAGCACCACAACCGTCGATTCCATCAACAAAGATCATCGTAACGAGACTTATTTGCCCGGAATAGACCTACATCCGGCACTCACGGCAAGTACCGACGCTCGGGAAGTTTTGGCCGGAGTTGACTTGATTCTTTGCGTCATTCCGGCGCAAGCGCTTTCCAATGCCATACAGGAATTGAAAGACCTCATTCCAATCACCACACCGTTAGTGATTTGCGCCAAGGGCATAGAGCGCCACAGTGGCGAGCTGATGTCCGAACTGGTCGCCAGGATTGTACCTGACCAGACCCTTGGGGCCCTTTCGGGGCCAAGTTTTGCAACCGATGTGGCGAGGGGATTGCCGACCGCCGTAACAGCAGCGGCTCGTAGTCAGGCGCTTGCCGACCGCATTGCCCTGATGCTGTCCGGACCAACTTTCCGCTGTTATTCGACCGATGATTTGATCGGTGTGGAAATCGGCGGCTCACTCAAGAATGTGCTCGCCATTGCCGCCGGGGCCGCCATAGGCCGCGGTTTTGGCGCCAGCGCCCAAGCGGCCCTTGTCACCCGCGGGTTTGTCGAATTGCGGCGGATCGGCGAGGCTATGGGCGCAAGGCCGGAGACGATCATGGGTCTTTCGGGACTTGGTGATCTCATGCTTACTTGCTCTACGCCGCAATCGCGTAATTACTCGTACGGACTTGCGCTCGGGCGTGGGGAAGACTTGACTGGCCGACCATTGGCCGAAGGCGTGGCCACGGCCGCAATCGCCGCCGAACTTGCTGCCCGCAACAATATCGAAGCGCCGATCATTGCGACTGTAGCGCAAATACTCGACCGCTACATCACCATCGACGAGGCCATGGAGGCGCTACTGGCGCGGCCGCTAAAGAACGAGAGTTAAACCGGGAGACAATGAATGCTCTATGCCCTTCTGTGCAACGACAAGCCTGATCATCTGCAACTGCGCCTCGACACACGCGCCTCTCATCTCGATTATTTGAACAGCCTAAGTGATCGCCTGAAATTTGCCGGGCCGTTCCTTGGCGATGACGCCAAGCCAAACGGCAGCCTGGTGGTCGTCGAGGCGCCTGACCTTGATGCAGCAAAGGAGATTGCAGCGAATGACCCCTATGCCAAGGCTGGGCTTTTCGCCTCGGTCGACATCCGCCCGTGGAACTGGGCAATCAAGAATCCGGACAACAAATAGGTGCTATCATGGCATTTTGGCTATTCAAATCAGAACCTGATTCATGGTCGTGGGACAATCAAAAAGCCGCCGGGGCCAAAGGTACAGAGTGGACCGGCGTGCGCAACTATCAGGCACGCAACAATATGCGTGCCATGAAGATCGGTGATAAAGGCTTCTTCTACCACTCCAATGAAGGGCTGGACGTGGTCGGCATCGTCGAGGTTTGTGCGCTTGCGCATCATGATTCGAGCACCGAAGATCCCCGCTGGGAATGCGTTGATATACGCGCGGTCAAGGATGTGCCAAATTCTGTGACCTTGAAAGATGTCAAGGCCAATCCGAAACTGGAAAACATGGCGCTGGTTACGTCCATGCGGCTATCGGTGCAACCAGTGCAACCGGACGAATGGAAAGAGGTTTGCCGCATGGGCGGACTTGTTCCAGCACCGGAATGATTTCATCCTGTGGTTGAGCCTGCTCTCGATCCTGAAAGCGACCGCTATCGCCGGTTCGTTCTGGCGAACACCCTTCTCCAATCGCCCCCGCACGTGCCGGAGATCCAGCTCTATCTCGCCGATGAAGCGCATGACCTCTGGCACCGCACAGAAGACGAACTGACAACGATTGGCCTGCCGCCACCATTCTGGGCATTTGCCTGGGCGGGCGGGCAAGGAGTGGCGCGCTACGTGCTCGATCATCCCGCAACGGTTGCAAACGCCGTTGTCCTCGATTTCGCCTCGGGCTCCGGTCTGGTCGGTATTGCTGCTGCTCAAGCCGGGGCGAAGCATGTCATCTCTTGCGATATCGACCCGTTCGCGCGCCCAGYGATCGCTCTGAACGCCGACGTGAATCATGCAGCAGTCGAGATTCGAGTCGATGATCTGATTGGCAGCGACGACGGTTGGGATGTCGTTCTGGCCGGTGACGTTTTTTATGACAAGCCATTGGCCGACCGACTCGTATCTTGGTTCACCGCACTGGCTGCCCGCGGTGCGGACATCATCGTTGGCGATCCCGGCCGCTCCTATTTTCCCAAGAACCTGCTGGATTCATTGGCAGTTTACTCGGTACCGGTGACAAGAATTCTCGAAGACGCCGACGTAAAGCAAACGACGGTTTGGCGCTTCAAACGCTAACGGAGCACACGAACGACCGTCTGGTTTGAAAGATAAGGTAAAAGCCGGTTCATGTCGGCCCTACTCAACGCAATGCAGCCTTCCGTTGGCGTATAGCCCGGTCTTGCCAGATGAAAGAAGATCGCACTTCCCTTGGCACGATGTCGCGGTCTGATGTTCCAGTCCATGACGATGCAGACATCGTATAGATCATCCTTGCGCCACATGGTTTCGTGGCTGGCACCATAGGGAATGCGCACCTTCCGGTTGTAATTGCGATCATTGCTAACCTCGCACCAACCATCGTCGCGGCGGAGTACCTTGAGCAACAGGGCCCGCGTTCCCCTCACTTTCTTGTCAGGACGCTTGAAGCCGTAGAGCAACCGCATGCGCGTGAGCGGCGTTCCACCGTCACCTTCGCGCTTGAAGGCTGTGATTCCGCCTTTGCCCAGCGCACAGCGCAGGATCATATTGCCCGCGATCAACTGCCCTTGGCTCGTATGGCCAGGTCTTGGACGAACATCGATCAATTTCAAGGACCTGTGACTCATGCTTGCCTCATAAAAAGCATTTTTTTGTCAGACTGATGCGCCGCATAACCAATATCAAGTCGATCCCCTTTCTTTCCTGTCCTATTCGACTTAAATTCCAATGACTTCTTTCCATCTGCGGGAGATCCGATGACAGCGCGTACCATTCTTATCGTCGACGACGATGCAGACTTGCGAGCCATCCTGGTTGAACAACTGAGCCTCTATGAAGAGTTCCAGATCATCGAGGAAGATAATGCAACCAAAGCCGTTCAGACGGCGAGAAACGGCGTCGTCGATCTCCTGATTATGGATGTCGGGCTACCAGACATGGATGGGCGCGAGGCAATCAAGCTTTTGCGCAAGGGCGGCTTCAAGGCCCCCGTCATCATGCTGACGGGGCACGATACTGATTCGGATACCATTCTTGGCCTCGAATCGGGCGCTAACGATTATGTGACCAAGCCTTTTCGCTTCGCTGTCCTGCTGGCGCGCATCAGGGCACAACTTCGTCAGCATGAACAGAGCGAGGACGCGACTTTCATTGTCGGGCCCTATACGTTCAAGCCCGGGCAAAAGATGCTGATCGACGCCAAAGGCAGCAAGATTCGGCTGACTGAGAAGGAAGTCGCAATAATCAAATATCTTTACCGTGCGGGCGGCAAGGTCATCACAAGGGATATCTTGCTTGAAGAGGTGTGGGGATACAACTCTGGGGTGACGACACACACGCTGGAGACGCATGTGTACCGGTTGCGGCAGAAAATAGAACATGATCCATCCAATTCAACCATACTTGTCACGGAAAGCGGGGGATACAAGCTCATTCCTTGATGCCGATTGCTACGCCGTACCTCTTTTTTGAGGCATAAAGGACGCAGCACACGAATGATTTGCGCGTAATCCTGAAGATGATTTTTTGGGGTTATGCGCGACGCCAATCTAGGTATATGTCTGTTATTGCATGGCAATTGAAGATGATATTCGCATTCTGGAGACGGTGGGGCTGTTCGAGACGTTTACGCGCGACCAGTTGCGCCTGCTCGCCTTCGGCACCGAACGTCTTGTCTTGCGCGAAGGCCGCGAACTCTACCGCGAAGGCCAGGCGGCGGATTGTGCCTATGTCATTGATCGCGGTGACATTTCCCTGTTCCGCGAAGGGCCGTCAGGTCGCATAATCCTGAAAACGGTGGGGCCAGGTGCCGTCCTCGGCGAGATGGCGATCATCGCCCAGACCAAGCGCCTTACCAGCGCCATGGCCGAATCCGAGACCGAGGTTATCCGGCTCAACCGCTCGCTTTTCCGGCGAATACTCGAAGAATATCCCGAAATCGCCGCAGCTTTGCATGACCAGATATCGGCCGACCTTAGCGAAATGATCGAGGCCATTACCCGGTACGAACATCTGTTCAATGAGCGTTGACTAAACCGGCCGCAACCAAATTTCCCGCGCAGATTGAAATTCTTGCACCAGAATCAAGGATTCTTGCATCAGATTCGGGGAAGTTCGTGCAGGATTCAGCTATTCTTGTGAAATTTTTGTTTTGGATCAAACTCAGTCCAGATTAAAACGTGCAATGACCGGAACATGGTCCGACGGGCGCTCCCATCCGCGTGCCTCGCGAAGGATCGTGATGTCGGTGAGATCGGTTTCAAGGTCCGGCGAACCCCATATATGATCCAGCCGCCGTCCGCGATCAGCCGCCGCCCAATCGGCGGCGCGATAGCTCCACCATGTATAGATCTTCTCGCTCGGCGGGATGTGGTGACGCATTAGATCGCTCCAGCCGCCATCCTTCCGCAGCTTTTCCAGACCTTCCGTTTCGACCGGCGTATGGCTGACGACCTTCAAAAGTTGCTTGTGCGACCAGACATCGGTTTCCAGCGGGGCAATGTTGAGATCGCCGACCAGCAGAGACGCATGGCCATCGCCGTGAACAGCATTCATCGCGCGCATCTCCACTAGGAACCCGAGCTTATGCTTGAATTTTGGGTTGATTTCCGGATCGGGCTCATCGCCTCCGGCCGGAACGTAGAAATTGTGGATACGCAGCCGCTTCGATCCGGCATTGACGACCGTGCTCAAATGCCGGCAATCGGCGATATCGCAAAACCCGACGCGCGCCGGTTCGCTCAGGGGATGGCGCGATAAAGTGGCGACGCCATGATAACCCTTCTGACCGCTGATCTCGATATGCTCATAGCCGGCCATATGAAACGCCTCACGCGGAAAGAGATCATCCGGGCATTTGGTCTCCTGCAAGCACAATACATCGGGTTGATAATCACGCAGGAATTGCAGGACCAGCGGCAAGCGCAGGCGCACCGAATTGATGTTCCAGGTGGCAACGGAAAAGGGCATGACGACTCGCAAGATGGATGGGTGGCACTGTCTATAGTGCGTGGTTCATCCGGTCATGCCAAAAGATTTGGCAAACCGCAAGGCCAGGGTCATGACCTGGCTACCGCTTCATGGCGATGCGGGTGTAGTCGATCTTGAACATATCATCGGCAAAGCGCACGCCGGTCCGCACATCGGTGATCATCACCGTTGTATCGAGACCTTGCGCATCGGTGATGGTCCACTGACGCAGGTCGGAGGTTTTCGGATCGAACATCATGGAAATGGTCGAGTTGCCGAAGATCGACTTGTCGCCAAGCACGATCGTCGTCATGTCCGACTCCTGCTTCACTGACTTGACCGACTTGGTGGACAGATCGATCTGATCGCTCAGCAGCAGCTTCAGCGGCGTTTTCGACAGCGGATAGAGATCCCAGGTGTCGAGCTTGCGATTGTTGATCACCACGGACTTGCCGTCGGAGATAACGCGAATAGGCGACGGCTTGTTGTAGTTGAAGCGGATCTTGCCAGGACGTTCGATATAGAATGTGCCCCCCGTCTGATCTCCACGCGGGCCGAACTGGACAAAACTACCCGTCAGCGTTTTGACGCTGGAGAACTTGTTGGCTATGTCCTGCGCTGCGCTAATGCCGGCGGGTGCGGCTTGTGCCAAGGCAGGAGTCGGCAGCGCGATGTTCGCAGCGCCAAACAGGAGACCCATGCCGACGATGGAAGCAACCGCAGAGCTCTTCGCAATTGAGCCAAGGGCGCGAAACGGTGCATTTGTCAGTGTCATGATCGTATCTCCTGTCGTCTCTCTTCGTACAAAGCCAGTTGGGCTGCACTATGGCCAATAAACGGCAGGATATCGTTTCTTGTTCCCTTGCGCCGTTACGTAACCTGAGCTTGAATCGTTATGTAATGCGCCGCTGCCTATTGTTCCATAACGGCCTACAAAATCGTTACGTTACTCGTTCAAGTATCAACGTTTCCGCTTCTTACCCTCCCCTTTGTGGGGAGGGAGGCTGCGCAGCAGCAGGGAGGGGTTTTCGATTCATCTCGCCTGCATCGTCAGTACACATTTTCGGCCATAAAGACCCCTCCCCGTCGCTTCGCTCCGTCCCTCCCCACAAGGGGAGGGTAAGAACTCACGCCTAGAACTCATCGTCCTCTGTCGGCACGAGAATCTCGCGTTTGCCTGCGTGATTGGCAGGGCCGACAAGCCCTTCCTGTTCCATGCGCTCGATGATCGAAGCGGCGCGGTTGTAACCAATGCCGAGCCGGCGCTGGATATAGCTCGTTGACGCCTTCTTGTCGCGAAGCACGACGGCAACAGCCTGATCATAGGGATCGTCCGAATCTTCGAGATTGGATGTTCCCGCTGGTCCGCCACCTTCGTCTTCGTCGTCTTCCTCTGTAATCGAATCGAGATATTCCGGAACGCCTTGCAGTTTCAGATGCTGGACGATCTTCTCCACTTCATCGTCACCGACAAATGGTCCATGCACGCGCTGGATGCGTCCGCCGCCGGCCATATAGAGCATGTCGCCCATGCCGAGCAGCTGCTCGCCGCCCTGCTCGCCAAGGATCGTTCGCGAATCAATCTTCGATGTAACCTGGAACGAAATACGTGTCGGGAAATTCGCCTTGATCGTGCCGGTGATGACATCGACCGACGGACGCTGCGTCGCCATGATCACATGTATACCGGCGGCGCGCGCCATCTGCGCCAGCCGCTGCACCGCACCTTCAATATCCTTGCCGGCGACCATCATCAGGTCGGCCATTTCGTCGATGATGACGACGATATAGGGCATCGGCTTCAGGTCGAGCTCTTCAGTCTCGTAGACGGCCTCGCCCGTCGCGCGATCAAAGCCGGTCTGTACCGTCCGGGCAATGCGCTCACCCTTCTTGTGTGCCTGCTCGACCCGCTGATTGAAGCCGTCAATGTTGCGCACGCCGACTTTCGACATCTTGCGATAGCGGTCTTCCATCTCCTTGACCGTCCACTTCAGCGCGACCACGGCCTTTTTGGGATCGGTGACGACGGGCGTCAACAGATGCGGAATGCCATCATAGATCGACAGCTCCAGCATCTTCGGGTCGATCATGATCAGGCGGCACTGCTCCGGCGTCATCCGGTAAAGCAAGGACAGGATCATAGTATTGATCGCAACGGACTTACCCGAGCCCGTCGTTCCGGCGACCAAGAGATGGGGCATTTTCGCAAGGTYGGCGATAACCGCCTCGCCGTTAATGGTCTTGCCGAGCGCAAGCGCCAACTTGGTCTTTGTCTGTTCAAAGTCACGGCTTGCCAGAAGTTCACGCAGATAGACCATTTCGCGGGTCTGGTTGGGGAGCTCGATACCGATGGCATTGCGGCCGGGCACCACAGCGACGCGCGCGGCGATCGCGCTCATGGAGCGGGCGATATCGTCGGCGAGGGTGATGACCCGCGACGATTTGATACCCGGCGCCGGTTCCAGTTCGTAGAGCGTCACCACCGGGCCCGGACGCACATGGATGATTTCACCGCGCACCCCGAAATCCTCAAGCACGCCTTCCAATAACCGCGCGTTCTGTTCCAAAGCCTCTTTGGAAAGACCCGGATTGCGCACGACGTTCTTCGGTTCGCTCAGGAAATGCAGCGACGGCATCTCGTACTCGTCAGATGCAATCAACRATGCCTGTGCCTCGCGCTGAACGCGCGCGCCGGCCCGCGGTGCAGGCGCCGGTGTATCAATGCGTGCGGCAACTGGCCTGTTCGGAATCGCCGTCGGTCTTGCCGGAGCTGATTGCAGTGCCCAATCGTCGACGTCCTCTTCATCGCTGAAGGCAACCGGATCGAAGCGGCCGTCGAACTCATCATTGCCGATATCGATGGTGGGCGCCTCGATTTGTGGTGCTTCGTCGTAGAAGCCGGGCTCGCGCCGTCCACCGGTCTGTCCGTTTTTCTGACGCGAAACCGCGATGTCAGGGAAATCGCCGTCATGACGCGTGCCCATACTGCGTGCACTGTTGTAGAGCCCGGCGCTACGACCTGAGACCCGGCGGAACAGGGCTTTCATGCTCAGGAACCAATGGGTCAAGGCGCCGAGAGCGAGCAGGCCGCCACCTTCGCGATCATCATCATCCTCGTCGTCGTAATCGTTATCTTCGGCCACGTGGCGCGTGGACTTCTTGGTTACCACCGGCTCGCTGTCGCGGTAGGTGATGCCACTGGCAAAGCCAAAGATCCAAAGGGTCGGGAGGGCAAGAATGGCAACCATGATCATGGCCAAACCGCCACGGGGGAAAGTGCCGATAAAGATGCCGGGTATCTTGAGGACCATATCACCAAAGACACCGCCGAGACCGATAGGCATCGGCCAGCTTTCAGGTATAGCGAAGCAGCCGGCTATCGCCGCGGCCAGAAGCGAGGCGCAAAGCCAGGCAATGGCCCGGCGCGGCATACGGTCGACACCGCGGCCGGTGAGAAAGAGCCCGCCCCAGAAAAGCGCCGGCATCAGTGCCACGACCATGGAAAGACCAAAAAACTGCATGCCGAGATCGGCAAAGACCGCACCGGGATAACCGAGTGCATTGCGAGTCGGATTCGACGTCGCATGACTGAAGCTTGGATCGAGCACATTCCACGTAGCGAGGCTGCCGATAGCAAAGGCCACGAAGCCGATAAGTCCCAGCCCCCACAGGATATGAATCTGCCTGCGAAACAGGCTGGATAACCCGGTTCGCTGATCATCAATGGCATAGGAGGAAGGGTATCCTTGACGCATGAAATCCGGCCCCGCGTGAACGCATACAGAGCAGCTGCGAGCAGCCGCCAATCCAAGAGTTGATTCTGACGTTACGGTGCGGATGGTTAAGGGGCCATTAACCATGGAAGGGAAGCCAAGAATTTGGTGAGGACGAATTGGGAAAAATCTTCAATCCTGCGAGGAATTCGGGCTAATCCACTCACGCGTCTGCGCCAGCAGTTCATCAGACAAATTCGGGTCATCGCTCATCCGGGCCAAGATGACTGCACCCACCATCGCCGCCCAGCTCCCAATGGCTGCCCGACGTTTGTTTTCTGCAGTTGCCCCAGGAGCTGACCGGCTCAAGCGCTCGATGTGCTCTCGCAAGCCTGCCGTCATCGCTGCGCGGGCCTCTGGCGATTGATGGATGGTTTGGCCGGCCAGCCCCGCCGTTGGACATCCGCCTGCGATATCATCTCGGTGACTTTCCGAAAGGTACGTCGTCGCGTACCGCGTCAGATCGAGGTCCTCCGGTATCCCGGCTGAAACGATGTGGGCCAGGGTTTGAACGATCAGGTCATCTTTCGAATTGAAATGCCCATAAAAAGCGCCGTGGGTGAGAGACGCCGCCTTCATGACATCCGCCACTGTCACCGCCTCGAACCCTTTGGCCCTGAAAAGCCTGCCAGCTGCCTCCAGGATCCTTCGCCGGTTTTCGGCCACTTGCTCGCGGCTGATTTTCATTTTGTCCTCGATTTCGTCTCTTGACATTAATCATGATAGCGATCATGAATAGGCTAAACATGATGATGATCATGATTAGTATTCGAAACCCAAGGAAAAATCAATGAACGCCAAATCCACCGTCCTCATTACTGGAGCCTCCACTGGCATCGGTGCTGTTTATGCCGACCGTTTTGCCAAGCGAGGACATGATCTCGTATTGGTTGCTCGAGACCTGGCCCGATTGGAAACTCTCAGCGAGCGCCTGCGCCGTGAAACCGGAGTGAATGTCGATATCCTCCAAGCGGATCTCACCGACGAGGTTGAGCTCGCTCGCGTGGAGTCTCGGGTGCGTGACGACGCGCGCATTGGCATACTGATCAACAACGCCGGCGCCAGCGCAGCTGGCGGGTTCGCCGACCAAACGCCGGACGACGTGGCCAAGCTCATAAGCCTTAACACGACTGCGCTGACGCGGCTGGTCAGTGCTGTTACGCCACGTTTCATCGAAGCTGGGGCAGGGTCGATCATCAATATCGCCTCGGTTGTTGGATTGGCTCCTGAATTTGGTCTAACCGTCTACGGCGCGACAAAAGCATTTGTGCTGTTCCTCAGCCAGGGACTCCAGCTCGAACTTGGCCCAAAGGGAGTGTATGTCCAGGTGGTACTGCCGGCGGCGACGCGAACAGAAATCTGGGAGCGTTCGGGTCGGGATGTGAATACACTTCCGGCTGTGATGGAAGTAGACGAACTGGTCGACGCAGCGCTAGTGGGCTTCGATCGTCGCGAGTCCGTGACTATTCCCCCGCTACCGGATGCCAATCAATGGAAGGCTTTCGACGCAGCTCGACAGTCAATGATTCCGAATTACGCGCAGGTCCACGCTGCCGATCGTTATCAGCCCGAAAAAGCGCTCGCAAGTTAAGGCAGCGGCCAGGACGCCATGCTCAAAAAGAAAAGGGCCCGGAAACCGGGCCCTTTTGCTTCTCTTCAAGGTAGTCCTATCAGCTGTGATAGGCGGCTTCACCGTGCGAGGTGAGGTCGAGACCTTCGCGCTCGGATTCGGGCGATGCACGCAGGCCGACGACCAGATCGACGATCTTGTAAAGGATCGCGCTGCCGATACCTGACCAGAGCAGTGTCACGAGAACACCCTTGAACTGCGCCCAGACCTGAGTCGCGGTACCTGCATAGCTGGCGGCGAAATCGGCAGTCGAGTAATCGACGATACCAGCGCCACCGAGTGCCGGATTGACGAGGATGCCGGTGCCAAGAGCACCGATGATGCCGCCGACGCAATGGATACCGAAGACATCGAGGCTGTCATCATAGTCGAACGTGTTCTTCACCACTGCGACGAAGAAGTAGCAGACGACTGTGACGACCGCACCGAGCACGATGGCGCCCATCGGACCGACGAAGCCGGCAGCCGGGGTAACGGCAACCAGACCGGCGACCGCACCCGATACGGCACCGAGCATCGAAGCCTTACCGCGCAGGAAGGATTCGAGGATGATCCACATCACCGCCGCAGCAGCTGTCGCCACGAAGGTGTTGATCATGGCAAGGCCCGCATAGGCGTTGGCTTCGAKGTTTGAACCGGCATTGAAGCCGAACCAGCCAACCCACAGCAATGACGCACCGACCATGGTCATCGTCATGGAGTGCGGTGCCATGATGTCTTTCTTGTAGCCGGTACGCTTGCCGATCATCAGAGCTCCGACGAGACCAGCAATACCCGCATTGATGTGGACGACGGTACCACCGGCAAAGTCGATTGCGCCGAAGCCGAAGATCAGGCCCGACGGATCGGAATAGGCACTTGGACCACCCCAGAACCAGACCATGTGAGCGATCGGGAAGTAGACGAAGGTGACCCAGAGGATGACGAACAGGATGACCGCCGAGAACTTCACGCGTTCAGCGAACGCACCGACGATAAGCGCTGGTGTAATGCAGGCGAAGGTCATCTGGAAGACGACATAGACCAGCTCGGGGATGGCGACGCCTTTCGTGAAGGTTTCGGACATCGTCGTCACGTCGACGCCGTGCAAGAAGGCCTTGGACAGGCCGCCGACGAACGAATTACCGGGTGTGAAAGCCAGGCTGTAGCCGTAGAACACCCAGATCAGCATCACCACAGCGGTGATGGTGAAGACCTGCATGAGAACCGAGAGCATGTTCTTCGAGCGGACAAGGCCGCCATAGAAAAGCGCGAGTCCGGGGATGGTCATCAACAGCACAAGCACTGTCGAGATCATCATCCAGGTGGTGTCGCCCTTGTCGACCGTGAAGGCTGGCGCTGCGGCGGCGGGAGCTGCTGGCGCGGCCTCCTGAGCGAATGCGGCCAGCGTACCGATAGCGACCAGTGCCAGCGACCCGAGAAGGGTGCTGCGCGCCGCAGATGTCAGACTGGTTGGAATTTTCATTATTGTCTCCTTGAACCCCAAATAAATCACAGCGCGTCGGTGTCGGTTTCGCCCGTGCGGATACGGACGGCCTGCTCGATGCTGAGAACGAATATCTTTCCGTCACCGATCTGGCCTGTCTTGGCAGCCGTGGTGATGGCTTCAACGGCGGTGTCGACGAGCTCGGATGCGACTGCGACTTCCACCTTCAGCTTCGGAAGGAAGCTGACGGCATATTCCGCCCCGCGATAAATTTCGGTGTGCCCTTTCTGGCGGCCATAACCTTTCACCTCGGTGACGGTCAGGCCCTGGATGCCGACAACGGTGAGTGCTTCGCGCACTTCGTCCAGCTTGAACGGCTTGATGATGGCCATCACAATTTTCATTGAATATACCCCTGCGCTTTGCGCGGCGCCTTTCAGGTGGAATTACTCGAAAGGCTTCACATCCGCGTTGAACCCATCGCCTAAAGCCGCTTGTGGCAATCGGTGACTGCTAAGGAGTATTCAAGTTCTGTGCCAGACTCGAAATATAACGCCAAGCTATTGATTATAAATGGATATTTTTAACGATTGATGGCATGATTGCGTGACGCTAAGCAACATGCCTAAAATTTAGGCAAACTCAAAGGGCTTTGAAAACGTCACGCCTCGGAATGCACACGAATTAGGCCTTCCTGTGCTGTCGAGGCAATCAATGCGCCATCACGGCTATAGATTGCACCACGATTAAAGCCACGCGCACCGGATGTACTGGGGCTGTCTGCCGTATAAAGCAGCCAGTCGTCAAAACAGCAGGGCCGATGAAACCACATGGCGTGGTCGAGGCTGGCGACCTGCAGGTCACGATCGAAAATCGATCTTCCATGCGCATAAAGCGAGGTATCGAGCAGCGTCATGTCCGACAGATAAGCGAGCACTGCCGCCTGCACGGCGCGGTCATCCGGCACGGGACCTGTGGTCTTGATCCAGACGTTCTGCTCGGGCGGCAGCTTCTCGCGCGAAAAATAGTGGGCGAGCGACAAGGGCTTCATCTCGATGGGCCGGTCTTGCTCCCAGTACTTGCGGATAGCGGCGGGCGCATTCTGCAGATATTGCTCTTTCAGGTCGCGGTCGCTGATGAGATTTTCCGGTTCGGTGACATCGAGCGGTTTAGGCTTTTGATGTTCGAGCCCCTCCTCCTCGATCTGGAAGGAGGCTTCGAGCGAAAAGATCGCGTGGCCGTGCTGGATACCGACGACGCGCCGGGTGGTAAAGCTCGAACCGTCGCGAATACGATCGACCTCGTAAATGATCGGCACTTTCGGATCGCCGGCGCGCATGAAATAGCCGTGCAGCGAATGCACATGACGCAGA
>NZ_JBFUMG010000075.1:0-13404 GCF_054049495.1 Phyllobacterium sp. P5_D12
CTACTATATATCACGTGCGCTCGAGCCGTTTGCCGATCTATTGCGCCCTCGCAACCCGGAACTTGTGCGCGCCGTCCCCGAACTCCTTGAACAGAAGCCCTCGGTTTTCATCATGGMGGATATCGGCAAACTACCGCCTGAGACTGAGCAAACGCTTTCGGATTGGGTCAATAAGGGCGGTACGCTGATCCGTTTTGCTGGACCGCGCCTTGCAGGCAACAGTGATCAGGATCCGTTGCTGCCCGTTACCTTGCGTAAAGGCGAGCGGTCCCTTGGCGGCACTTTATCGTGGAAGGAATCGCAACCTGTTGCGGCCTTCCCTGAGAACGGGCCCTTCGCCGGCTTGCCAACTCCGCAAGATGTGACCGTGACACGGCAGGTTCTGGCAGAGCCATCTTCCGACTTATACGACAAGAGCTGGGCCAATCTGGCAGACGGTACGCCGCTCGTAACCGGCGAGACACGCGAGCGCGGTCAGCTGGTACTGTTCCACGTAACACCTGAAGCCACATGGTCAAACCTGCCGATCAGCGGCAGTTTTGTCGATATGCTGCACCGTCTCGTCTCGTTGTCCAACGCAGCCGGACCATTGACAAACGATAATGGCGCAAGTGGCTCGCGTGTCCTTCCACCGTATCTGGCATTGAATGCCGAGGGTTCGCTTGTCCCGCCCAACGGCGACACCAGACCGCTCCTTGTCGGGAATGGTGCTAGCCCACAGGTGAGTTTCGATAATCCTCCCGGCTTCTACGGTGTTGAGGACGCCATGACGGCACTCAACCTTTTCAAGCCTGACGGCGAAATCAAGCCGCTATTTCGACCCGACCTGGCATTTCCGGTAACGACAGCACGCTACGCCGTGGACGAATCCTTGCCATTGCGTGGACCGCTCTTGGCACTTGCAGCACTGTTATTGGCACTGGATGCCATTGCCGTACTTTGGCTCGGCGGCCATCTGCGTCGCCGTTATCGTACGGCAGCGGCAGCATCGCTGGCCATCCTCCTGTTACCGGCCCTACTTGCCCTTGGCCCTACTCCCGCGTCTGCCCAGCAGAATGACAGCAAGCCCGGCGATCAAGCGATTCTCGAGGCCGTCAATGCCACGCATCTCGCCTACGTCATAACTGGTGATGGTGCTGTCGACGATGTCAGCAAGGCGGGCCTGCTTGGCCTGTCCAAAGCTCTCTCCGACAGCACGGCTCTCGAACCTGGTGAACCCATCGGCGTCAATCCTGCGACTGATGAACTCGCCTTCTATCCTTTGATCTATTGGCCTGTTGATGCAGCCGCAAAAATGCCGTCGCCAGAGGCGATCGCCAAGATTGATGCATATATGCAGCAGGGCGGAACGGTTCTGTTCGACACCCGCGATCAGGATGCAGCTGCGATCAGTTTCGACAACTCGACAACCCCGGCCAATCAAAGGTTGCGCGACATTCTTGCCGGGCTCAACATACCGCCGCTTGAGCCAGTCCCGAGCGACCACGTCTTGACCAAATCCTTCTACATTCTGCAGGACTTTCCTGGCCGTTATCGCGGTAGTCCCTTGTGGGTGCAGGCATCACTCTCGACCGAGACCCGCTCCGATCGACCAGTGAGGGCGGGAGATGGTGTCACGCCCATTATGATCACCGGCAACGATTTCGCAGGCGCCTGGGCGACGAATGCCGAAGGTTCTCCACTCTACCCGACGATCCCCAACGATCCGATGCAACGCGTTTACGCCTACCGCGCCGGTATCAACATTGTCATGTATATGCTGACCGGAAATTATAAATCCGACCAGGTGCATGTGCCTGACCTTTTGCAGCGGTTGGGGAATTAGGTCATGTATCTATCATTGGATTTCCAGCCTCTTGTTTCAAACACGCTTCTCGCGCTTTTGCTCATACCGCTGTTCATTCTTACGCTGGCCGGAATCTATTTTCGCCAGCGCGGCAGCCTGATCCGGCTGTTGGCCGTTGCAGCATTTGCCATGGCACTCTTCAATCCGATTGTTGTGAATGAGGAACGCGAGCCGCTGAAAAGCGTCGTTGCTGTCGTCGCTGACCGCAGCCAGAGTCAGGATATTGGCAACCGCACGGCAGATACAGATGCAGCTTTGAAACAGGTTCAGACAGAACTCGGCCGGCTACCGCAATTCGAGGTCAGGACGGTTGAAACCGGTCAAGCAACCGAAAATGATGACGCAACCTCAACACGTCTGTTCCAGGCATTGAATGGCATTTTCCGTGATGTGCCTCCGGCTCGTATCGGCGGCGCGATTATGATCACGGACGGCCAGATTCATGATATCCCGGCCAATTTGGCCGGTCTCGGTTTCGGTGCTCCGGTGCATGGGCTAATCACCGGCACGCCCGGCGAGATCGACCGCCGTATCCAATTTGTCCGTGCACCACGTTTCGGGTTGACCGGCAAGCCGCAGGAAATGACATATAAGGTGACAGCGTCGGGCGAGCCGCAAGGCGGCCGCGCGCGTGTTAGCGTGCGCGTGAACGGCGACGAGGTGAGCAATCAGGACGCTATTATCGGTCAGGAGATGCCGCTGGAGGTTACGCTACCACGAGCAGGCGTGAACATTGTCGAAATTGTCGTCGATGCCGTTCCAAACGAACTCACGGAAGTGAACAACCGGGCAGTTGCCATGGTTGACGGCATTCGCGAAAATCTGCGTGTCCTGCTGGTTTCCGGCGAACCGCATAATGGCGAGCGCACGTGGCGCAATCTTTTGAAATCCGACGCATCTGTCGATCTTGTACACTTCACGATTTTGCGGCCGCCCGAGAAACAGGATTCGACACCGATCAACGAGCTTTCGCTGATCGCCTTCCCAACGCGGGAACTTTTCGTCGACAAGATCGAGCAGTTTGACCTCATCATTTTCGATCGCTACCAACACCGCGACGTGCTGCCGCTGCTCTATTACGACTACATCAACGATTACGTCCAAAAGGGTGGCGCACTTCTCATCGCCGCCGGTCCCGAATACGCGGGCAACATGTCGATCGCCAACACACCGCTCCTCTCGGTCCTGCCTGCGACGCCGACGGGGAACATCGAAGAAAAAGCGTTCTATCCGCGTCTGAGCGATCAAGGTAAACGTCATCCGGTAACACGTGGCCTAGAGGGCAGCACGCAGGAACCTCCACACTGGAGCCGCTGGTTCCGCGTTATTGACGTCAATCAGCCCGAAGGCACAACAGTTATGGATGCAGGCGATAAGCCATTGCTGGTGCTCAATCATGTTGGAGAAGGCCGGGTCGGCATGTTCCTTTCCGACCAAGGCTGGCTCTGGGCGCGCGGCTTCGAAGGCGGCGGTCCGCATGCCGCGCTCTACCGGCGCATCGCCCACTGGCTTATGAAAGAGCCGGAACTGGAAGAGGAAGCGCTGACAGCAAGCGGTAGCGGCCGCAACCTGGAGATCCGCCGGCAGACCATGCAGAAGACCGCCAATCCTGCGAGCATCATCACGCCATCGGGCAAGACGAGGTCCATTCCCCTGACGGAAACCGAGCCAGGGGTCTTTACAGCTTCAGTGACAACCGATGAAATCGGACTCTATCAGGTGGCCAATGGTGATCTGACAACGCTTGCCCATGTCGGACCCGTCGACGCACCGGAATTCAGCGATAATGTTTCCACAACCGCCAAGCTCGACCCGCTGGCGCGCGAAACCGGTGGCGGAACGCGGCGGCTGCGGGCAACCCCCGACCAGAGCACAATCGAGGTTCCCAATATCGTCGCGTCACGCGGCATGGCGAGCGCGAGTGGCGACAACTGGATCGGATTGCGTCCGACCAACGAGACGATCCTGAAGAGCGTCAATCGCCTGCCACTCTTTTCAGGCTTCCTTGGCCTCGCCGCAATGATCCTGGTGCTGGGCGGCATGTGGTACCGCGAAGGCAAGTAGTGGTACCGTCAGGCCAGATTATTATCAGGTCTGGGTGGCGTGGCGTACCCGTCCCTGCACGGCCTCCAGGGCGCGCGGTGTGAGTTCGCAGGCGAGAAACCGGGTCGGTTCCACGGGCGCGGGCATGTCGATCAGATGACCTGGTATCTGGCGAAAGCCAAAAGGCGCATAGTAAGGCTCATCGCCGACAAGGATAACCAGATGGTGGCCAGCGACACGCGCCGCTTCCATACTGGTGCGCATCAGCGCAGCGCCGATGCCTTGATTTTTCCATGCGGGACGTACAGCCAAGGGGCCGAGAAGCAAAGCCGAAGTCGTGCCAATATGGATTGGCGTTAGCCGGACCGATGCTACCACGTGCTCTCCGTTCAACGCGACGAAGGAAAGCGCGCGATCGTGCGGGCCACCTTCACGAATCCGGTATGCAGCACGAGCAAACCGTCCCGGTCCGAAAGCTTCTTTGTTGATGTCTTCTATGGCAGCGTCATGCACCGGGTTCTCCGGGGCGTAAGTCACGACTTGGGTCAGCATGCTGAGTGTCTTTTTGAAAGGAGTGGATACGCGCCTCGAACCCTTTCGGTTGTTGGCAACACAGGAACTTCCGCCGCTTGGAAAAAGCGCCGGTCCGGGTTTCATCGTCGGATGAACAGAATTCCTGCCACAAAAGTCTCCTTTTCCGTCCGCGTAACATCAAAAGAAACGGCCGTAAACCGAAAATCCGGTTTGTCCGGCAAAAAGTGACACTCTGTTCACCGCTTTGGTCATGGAACCGAGAGGAATTGAGCTTAACTGTGAGGAACAACCGAATACTGAAATCAACCAGCGCACGGCGTGGTTCCAGGAGACGAGATGGGTTTATTGATTGATGGCGTGTGGCACAACCAGTGGTACGATACAAAGGACACGGGCGGCCGTTTCATCCGGACCGAGTCACAGTTTCGCAATTGGGTGACTGCTGATGGTAGCGCGGGACCATCGGGCAAGGCCGGATTCAAGGCCGAACCTGGTCGCTATCATTTGTATGTTTCCTATGCTTGTCCCTGGGCGCACCGCACGCTGATTTTCCGTGCACTCAAACAACTGCAGGACGCAATTTCGTTGTCAGTCGTCGACCATTACATGGGAGCGGAAGGCTGGACATTTTACGAGAAGGACGGCGCAACAGCCGACCACCTCTTTGGCTATAAGCGCTTGCACGAAATCTACACGCGCGCCAATCCCAATTATTCGGGCCGTGTAACCGTGCCGGTTCTTTGGGACAAACAGCGGAATACCATCGTTTCCAATGAATCATCGGAAATCATTCGGATGCTCAATTCCGCTTTCAACGACTTCGGCGATGCCTCCCTCGATTTTTATCCCGAAGCACTGCGCGGCGAGATCGATGAGATCAACGCGCTGGTCTATCCGAACATCAACAACGGCGTTTATCGGGCAGGCTTTGCCACGACACAAGAAGCTTATGAAGAGGCGTTTGCGCAATTGTTCGATGCGCTTGACCAACTGGAGGATCGGCTGTGCCGTCAGCGTTATCTCGTTGGCAACCGGCTGACGGAAGCCGACTGGCGCCTGTTTACCACTTTGCTACGCTTCGATCCCGTCTATGTGGGTCATTTCAAATGCAATCGCCAGCGCATTGCGGACTATCCAAACCTGTCGAACTACACGCGCGAACTATATCAGGTCCAGGGCGTCGCCCCGACAGTGAACTTGAAACACATCAAGGCGCACTACTACGGCAGTCACAAAACAATCAATCCAAGCGGGATAATTCCTGTCGGACCGGAAATTGACTACACAGCCCCGCACGATCGCGACCGTTTCTGATCGCTACCAGTCAAGCGGGACRTCAGCGCCGTCCAGAATCTCGGCGAGCCGACGCCGGGTGGACGGTGTAGTATCCTGTGGCAGGGCGTCGAGTTTGAAAAACCCCGCTTCAGCAATCTCGCGATTGGCGATGAACGGTGTTACTTGCCGGAACGAGCGGCAAACATAAAGCGCAACGTGATCGCGTCTTGACGCGTGGGCATTGTGATAGATGGCGAAAAGCTGGGGCCTGCCGGTGAGCTCGATATTACCTTCCTCCATCAGTTCCTTCTTGAGCGTCTCTTCAACTGTATGCCCCGTTTCCACGCCACCGCCCGGAAATTGCCAGCCGGGAACATAAGTGTGGCGAATGAGAAATACCGATTGCTCCTTGTCATCCAGAACAACACCGCGGGCACCAAGGGTCATGGGTCGACGAAGCAGAAAGTAGGTATGGAACAGGCGATGACGCCATTTTGAACGTTTTTCAACCATTCTGCCTGACCTTGGCCGGAACTGCTCCGGTGTGCGACGGTTGTATCACTGGATTTCGCGCCAATACTCTCATAAAGCTGAGTCGATGTTCCACCTCGCTCATATCTCCGACATACATCTGTCGCCTTTACCCGCGCTGACTTTGCGTGAACTGATCTCCAAGCGCATTACTGGCTATATCAATTGGCGATCGAACCGCAAGGGCTCGATGACAAGCGGTACACTGGATGTTCTTGTGGCCGATATGAAGGCACAGTCCCCGGATCATATCGCCGTCACCGGAGATCTCGTGAACTTGGCTCTGGATGAGGAACTGGAGACGGCACAGCGCTGGCTCAAAACCTTGGGTGACCCCGCTAACATCTCGGTTGTCCCCGGTAATCATGATGCGTACGTGCCGGGTGCGCTGAAAAAGACACGCCGCTTTTGGCAACCGTGGATGCGTGGTGACGCTCAGGCAGTGGCAAACAGCCCTGTGGAGTTCCCATATCTTCGCGTCCGCGGCGACATAGCGCTTATTGGCGTTTCCTCAGCGCGCGCTACCGCTCCCTTCATGGCGACCGGCGATATTCGCGAGCGGCAAGCTCGAAAACTGGGCGAACTTCTCGACGAAACAGGTAAACTTGGCCTCTTCCGGGTAATTATGATTCACCATCCACCAGTGCGCGGTGCCGCGCCTTCTCACAAGCGCCTGCTCGGCATCGGTCTTTTTCAGCGCACGGTTCGCGAACATGGGGCAGAATTGGTTCTCCATGGTCATACGCACCTGGCAACACGCTACGAGATTGAAGGTCCAAGTTGGAAAATACCAGTGATATGCGTCCCCTCAGCAAGCCAGAGTTTTGGTGGAAATCACAAGCCTCCCGCGGCGTTTAATCTGTTTTCCATTGCCAAAACCAATATCGGCTGGTCGTGTCATATGATCGAGCGTGGAATTGTCGACGAACAGATGAGCATCCGGACTATCCGCGAACATGACCTTCAAGTGGGCGCTGTACTCGCCCCGGTGTGATTCAAAAGTACGGCGATAAGCGGTCCCAGAAAAATGCCAGGAGCGCTCCTGCACCCGCCAGGCCGCCGATAACAAACCACGTCAATACAGTGACCAGTTCGCTCACAACCGATCTGGAGCGACGCGCTGAAGCGGACGATACTGCGGACGGCCGAACCAATGCATGTTCAGTTGGACCAGGGGTCTGATTTTCCTGATAAACGGCGGCGGAGCGAAGATTAATCCTCTCACCTTCCATCAGGCGCTGACGCTCGACGATCCGCTCAGCGATATAATTGGTTACCGCATCTGAAATGGGCTGCACGTCGGGCGACTCCGCCACTACGATCCGTCCAAGCCTCGTGTCCCGGACAAAACGATATGTCCGACGATCACGGCCCATCATGACATGCGACGTTGGATCAATCCACAATCTCGGCTGCTGCCCTTTGGAAATTGCGAAATCCCATTGCAGATCGTCCACAGGCACATCATCGAATACCGGCTTCAAATCATGGGCAAGGATTTCGATCCTGGCGAGGTCCGCTTCCTTCATATCGACGACAACGTCGCCGCGATCGGCAGCAGCAATTTGCGCACCCCGAACGGCGTCAGCAAGTTTTCGCCGATTATCAACGGCGGTGATCTTCTCTCGCATTTCACTCATAAGCATTTCCGGCACGAGCTAGGGTTAGAACATCATTAACCATCTGTCGCGGCCATTGCATCAGAAACTTGTCCGGAATGATTTTCGTTCCCCGCATAAATGAAAGGGCCCCGAAGGGCCCTTCATCACTTTCCGATTATCCGGTTTGCTGCCGAGACAATGCCCTCAAGTGAGGCAGTCACAATGTTCTTGTTGATACCTGCACCAAAAATCTTGCCGCCGGGATGTTCGATTTCCATATAGCTGATCGCGGCTGCATCCGAACCGTGCTGGAGCGAGTGTTCCGAATAGTTCACGACCGATAATTTAATGCCGAGATAGTGCGAAAGAGCGTCAATGAATCCGTCGACAGGGCCGGTGCCTCTTCCCTCAATCCGTTTCGTTTCACCGCGATCAGTGATCTCCGCAGAAAGCACACGCACACCCTTGCGCTCAGTATCGGGATAGGTGTGGTGGTCGACGAATTTCAACCGCGCGTTCGGCTGTTCGACATAGAGTTCCTGGAAGCGATCATAGATGCGCTTGGACGGCATTTCCTTGCCCTCCTCGTCCGTGATCTGCTGGATGTCTTCGCGAAACTCCACTTGCATGCCGCGCGGCAAATTCAGGCCGTAGTCGGCTTGAAGAATATAGGCGATGCCGCCCTTGCCGGACTGTGAATTGATGCGGATGATTGCTTCGTAACTACGCCCGACATCTTGTGGATCAATCGGCAGATAAGGCACTTCCCACAGCATCTTGTTGGCTTGCTTGATCGCCTTCATGCCCTTGTTGATCGCGTCCTGATGTGACCCCGAAAACGCCGTGTAAACCAGCTCGCCGACATAAGGGTGACGCTCAGGGATAACAAGCTGGTTGGAATACTCGTACACCTCCTTCATCCGGTTGATGTCGGAGCAGTCGAGTTCGGGATCGACGCCTTGCGTAAACATGTTCAGAGCCAAGGTAACGATATCGACATTGCCGGTGCGCTCGCCATTGCCAAACAAAGTTCCTTCKACGCGGTCGGCACCAGCCATCAGGCCGAGCTCGGTGGTTGCAACGCCAGTGCCACGATCATTGTGCGGATGCAGCGAGATGATCAGATTTTCGCGATTGTCGAGCTGACGGCACATCCATTCGATGCGATCCGCATAAATGTTTGGCGTAGACATCTCCACCGTCGAAGGCAAATTGATGATCAACTTGTTGTCGGGTGTCGGCTTGACGATTTCCGTGACCGCATTGCAGATTTCCAGTGCGACTTCGAGTTCGGTGCCCGTAAAGCTCTCAGGCGAGTATTCAAAACGATAGCCTCCGCCTGCCCTTGCCGCCATATCCGTGATCATTTTGGCGGCGTCTGTGGCAATCGTCTTGATGCCGTGAACGTCCTTGTTGAACACGACGCGCCGCTGTAACTCACTGGTTGAATTGTAGAAATGTACTATCGGTTTATGCGCGCCTTCCAACGACTCGAAGGTACGCGTAATCAACTCCGGACGGCACTGCACCAGCACCTGCAGGGAAACATCCATACCAGCGTTGCCCTCCTCCACGCACCAGCGCGCAAAGTCGAAATCCGTTTGCGAGGCTGAAGGGAAACCGATCTCAATTTCCTTGAATCCCATCTCGAGCAGCAGCGCGAACATGCGCACTTTCCTGTCGTGCCCCATCGGATCGATCAATGCCTGGTTACCGTCGCGCAAATCGACGGAACACCAGATGGGTGCCTTCTCGATACGTTTGGAAGGCCACTGGCGATCTTTCAGATCGACCATGGGATAAGGTTCGTATTTCTTGGCCGCATAGGGCATGCCCATGTTCCGTTGGATCATGTCGGTCATTTGTTTCTCGTTTCCGGCCGATGCGCATCAAATCTGGCGCGATCTCGGCACTCTTCTTAAGTGTTACAGTTATCTTGTAAAGGGAATAAGGAGCGATTGCCTGGCGGCTAATTCGACCGCCGGACGCTCCTCTTAACGAGCCCGGCGATCGCCAGTAAGGTTAAGAAGAAGCGGAAGGAGAAATGCGCGATTGGTCACGCCCGCGGAAGCGGACTGAACAAATGACTGTGGGGTCGGGCGCGTTTTCATGACCAGACAATTAAACGACTGCCAGGCCGGATGCAAGAAGAATGCTAGAGCAAGTTTGTCTAGTTCTTCTTCAACTGAGCCGTCGCACCGCCAGCCAGCCATTCACTGACGACTTTCACGTCGTCCTTGCCCAATCCATGATCGGACTTGATCGAACGCGCTTCCACGCGAGCACCGTGCGAGCGAAGCAAGTCCTCAAGGGCAGGCGCATAGGGTGCATAGAGCTGATCGGAAGCGCCGGAAACGGTCAACACTCGAGCATTGGCGAGATTGGCTTCGGTCGATTCTGTCAAGACGGGCATTGAACGTAAAAGTACTGCCTGTTTCACCAGGTCCGGGTAAAGCATCATCACGGCGTTGACCAAGTTAGCGCCATTGGAATACCCGAGAAACGTCGTGCGATTGGGGTCGAATTTGTATTCCCGCGTGACCTGCTTCAGAAACTCAGCAAAAGCCTTTGCYTCGGATCGAATACCCTGCTGGTCGAAACTGATGGGTGTCAGCCGGCGATACCAGCGGTTCGAACCGTCCTGCACTACACGCCCCCGCACGGCGAGCAGAAGAGCATTCGGTGCGATCTTGGAAGCAAAGGAAACGAGGCTGGTTTCATCCTGGCCTGAACCGTGCAGGAGAACCAACGTATCTCCGCTCTGAACCTCCGGACGGTAGATTCGGTACTTGAAAGTAAGGTCCTCATGGAGCGAACCTTCGCTCTGGGGAAGAATGTCGCCCTTGGTCGCTTTCTTCACGATAGTCCCACTGCCTGTCGCTCCAAGGTTAATCGGTACTACCTTTACCGGTGTCTGCGAATTTGCCTGACCCTTCTGCGGGCAGGCATCTCCGGTGCTATTTTTATCGACGTCGGGCTGCGGATCAATCGTATTTAACAATACTTCCGCTTTACCGGACTGCAGCTTGTCGCAATCTGCGGTATTGCGTGCGCTAGCCGGATAAGCGGCAACGATCATCGAGAGCCCGGCTAATAGTCCATAAAGATAAGGTTTACCCATAAGTTAATCCTGGCAGTTAAAGGTTAACTAAGATTGTAAACAGCCGCGGTCATCCGCTCGGCGCTGCCATGCGCTTTGGCCGCTCGATCCTCAAAGGGAACTGACGCGTATCGCCAAAATTTACGGTCCCCAGACGTACGCCCCCGGCGTCGCGTCAAATACGGAGAATTGCATTGCTGCGAGACATGTCACCCGGCAGAGCTTCTATGTCAACATAATTGTAACGAAATCATGACCGACTGAAACAATCCGTTACAAAATGTTGCAGGACTGCATCGAACCATCGTCCGGGACTGAACCGAAAGTCCGTCATGGGGTGACGAAAATGGTGATTTTCGAGCACCGAAGCGCAGCGTACATTTGGGTACGTGAGCATCGGAGCACAGAAAAGCACCATTTGCAGCCCGCTATGGCGAATTTACGGTCAGTCTCTCAGGCGAAAGGAACGGCAACCGTCCCGATAGGCAGTTTCGCCTCGTCTTCAGGTTCAACATGGATGACGACACTGGCGTCCGGAATCTCCGCCATCAACGCATTTTCGATACGGTCGCAAATGACGTGCGCATCGCCAACGCTCATTCTAGCCTCAACCACCAGATGAAATTCAATAAAGGTTACTCGCCCGGCGATGCGTGTCTTCAGATCATGAACCTCGAGCGCACCGCCCGCGTTGGAGGAGATGACATCGCGGATGCGCATCGTCTCTTCCGTCGCCACGCCGACATCCATCAGGCCTTGCACGGAATTTCCGATCACGCTCCATCCCTGCCACAGGATATTGAGCGCAACGATCATCGCAAGTATCGGATCGAGGATCGTCCAACCAGTCAGAATGGCGCCCACAAGACCAGCAAAAACACCAACGGAGGTCACCACATCGGTCATGATGTGCCTTCCATCCGCCAGCAATGCCGGGGATTTGTGTTTGCGCCCGCGGTTGATAAGCAAAGAAGCCCAGAACGCGTTGATGATCGATGCACCGCCGTTGATCGCAAGGCCAAGCCATGGCTGCTCCAATGTCCGGGGCGTCGCCCAAGCGACCCAAACTTCGCGCAGGATCAGCAAAGCAGCGACGACAATCAGCACCCCCTCAAGCACCGCCGAGAAATACTCGGCCTTATGGTGCCCGAAAGGATGATTCTGGTCGGCGGGTTTGTAGCTGACACGGATCGCCCACCAGGCGGCGATCGCAGCCACCACATTGACGATCGATTCCAGCGCGTCCGAATAAAGTGCGACAGAACCGGTCACATAATAGGCAGCGTATTTCAGTGCAAGCACCGTAATACYGATCAAAATCGACCAGCCTGCGATGCGCTGAACTGTGGTGTTTTCTGTCRTGCTGCTCGTATCTTTGCCCGGCGCGGCAGGTGCGCCACGACATTCTCGATCATCCGCATACCAGCGTTATGACCGAGTGTCATGATCGATTCCGGATGAAATTGCACCGCCGCAATCGGTTCGCTTTTATGCTCGAACGCCATGATGACACCGTCCTCCGTTTCTGCAGTAACGATGAACTCGTCCGGCAGGCGAACCGGATCGGCGAAGATCGAGTGATAGCGGCCCACCGTGACTTCCTTGGGCAGGCCCGAGAAAATCTTGCCGTGCTTGGTAATGCGAATGCGCGAGGGTTTGCCGTGCATCGGAACATGCAGCTGTCGCAGCGATCCGCCATAGGCCTCGGCAAGCGCCTGCAAACCGAGGCAAACGCCGAAGATCGGCAGTTCACGCTTGCGGGCTTTCTTGATCGTCGCTTTGCAGTCAAAATCCTCCGGCGTGCCGGGTCCAGGTGACAGAACCACCAGATCTGGCTTGATCCTGTCGAATATCTCCTCTGCAACCGGCGTGCGCACGGTTGTCACGCTTGCACCGGTCTGTCGAAAATAATTCGCCAAGGTGTGGACGAAAGAATCCTCATGATCGACGAGAAGAATCGACAGCCCCTCTCCTACTCGCGCGACAGCGCGCTCCTCTGGCAGGACATTGCTCTTGTGCGCGTCCCTCACCGCCGCAATCATTGCCGAAGCCTTGAGTTCCGTCTCCGCCTCCTCTTCCTCGGGAACTGAATCGTAAAGCAAGGTGGCGCCTGCACGCACCTGCGCGATACCGTCCTTGATGCGGATCGTACGCAAAGTCAGGCCCGTGTTCATGTCGCCGTTGAAATTGACCATGCCGATGGCACCACCATACCAGGCGCGCGGGCTACGCTCGTTTTCTTCGATGAAACGCATAGCCCAGAGTTTTGGCGCGCCGGTTACGGTCACAGCCCAGGCGTGCGACAGGAATCCGTCAAATGCGTCCATATCCTCACGCAAGCGGCCCTCGATGTGATCGACGGTATGGATCAGCCGTGAATACATCTCGATCTGGCGACGCCCGATGACACGGACCGACCCCGGCTCACACACGCGACTCTTGTCGTTGCGATCGACATCCGAGCACATGGTGAG
>NZ_JBFUMG010000076.1:0-13309 GCF_054049495.1 Phyllobacterium sp. P5_D12
CCGCAGATCAGCGCGATTCCGGCCCATTTCTGCAGGGAGAGCACTTCGCCGATCAGAGGGCCGCTGGCGATGGCGACGATCAAGGGCGCAGTGCCGCGCATGATCGGATAAGCCTGGCTCATATCACCGCTGCGATATGCCGCCGCGACCAGCGCAAGATAGATGACCTGCGCGACACCGGAAGCAGCGAGGAAAGGCCAGCTTTCGCGTGCTGGCGGTGTTAAAAATGGCAGGCAGATGGCCGCGATAATGCCGGCAGACGTGACGACGACAACAGTGTTCAGGAACTTGTTGCCCTCAGATTTGACAACGGCATTCCAGCTTGCATGCATGAGTGCTGCAAACAGCACGATTAGGACGACAGTTCCGGACATTATTGCTCACCCGCAGCACGCCAGCGATACGAGTGTGCCTGATGCGCTGTATGACAGATTTGCGACAGATGGCAAATTCGATAAGCTGGCGTTCAACATCAAAGAAAATGATGAGATACCAAGTCCGCTTGCGACCAAGCCCGCGTCATGAGAGAAGCCCAGCATGAACTACCGACACGCCTATCATTCCGGCAATTTCGCCGATGTGGTCAAACACATCATCCTGACGCGAATTGTGCTCTATCTCCAACGCAAGGAACAAGCCTTTCGCGTTATCGATACCCATGCGGGCATAGGCCGCTACGATCTTAGCGGTGTCGAAGCTGGCAAGACCGGCGAGTGGCAAAACGGCGTCGGACGGCTGCTCGACGCCAAGGTTGATGCCAAGGTTGCGGAACTGATCCAGCCCTATCTCGATATCGTACGTGCCGAAAATGCAGATGGCGAGATGCGGCACTATCCAGGATCGCCGCTGATCGTGCGGCATCTCTTGCGGCGGCAGGATCGGCTTTCTGCGCTGGAATTGCATCCGGAAGATGCAGAGCTGTTGGCCGAGATATTCGAGGGCGACGTTCAGGTCCGTGTGACCAAGCTGGACGGCTGGCTGGCGCTCGGCGCGCACGTGCCGCCGAAGGAAAAACGCGGGCTTGTCCTGGTCGATCCCCCGTTCGAGGTGGCGGGTGAATTCGACCGTCTCGTCGACGGGCTGGTGCGGGCACACAAGCGTTTTTCCGGCGGAACCTTCGCTTTGTGGTACCCGGTCAAGGACCGGCAGGAAGTGCGGCGGTTTGTGGCCGCGCTGCACGATACGGGCATCCCCAAGATATTGCAGACCGAACTCATGATTCGCCCAACCTCGCCGGAACCGCGGCTGGATGGCACCGGCATGATCATCATCAACCCGCCCTTTACGCTGGATGACGAACTGCGCATCGTGCTGCCAGCGTTGTCGAAAATCCTCAGTGTAGAACAGAATGCAGGTTTCACGCTCGAATGGATACGCGGCGAGTAACTTGTCGCTTGACCGAAGGCAACGGCTGGTTGAGATTGCGACCAACGAGATTTCACGGAGAGTGAGCCTATGACACGCGTATCATCGTTTCTTGCTGCAAGCTTTGCCGTTGGAGTGGCGCTGGCATCCGCTGCCGCTCCGGCGCGAGCCGCAGACTATGTGGAAAGCGGACCCGGTTACGACGATACGTGCGGGCAGGCTCGCGTCCTCAATCGAATCATCAACAGGTTTTCCTATCAGGTACGACATGTACCAAATCTGCCTCAAGTTGGGATTCAAGATTTCAGCGATGTTCGCCTGACGCACTTTGAGCCTAGCCGCGATCCGGAAATGGATGCCGTGGCGCGCCATTACTGCCGCGCGACAGCACATCTCTCGGACGGTGGTCAACGTCCGGTTTGGTATCTGGTCGAAGAAGGCCAAGGTTTCGTCGGTATCGGCAATAACGTTGAATTCTGCGTTTCCGGATTTGATCGCTGGCACGTCTACAACGGCAACTGCCGCACCCTTTACTAATCAAGCCAAAGCATGCCGATCGGTAAGCTGGCTCGCTATGCGCTGTTTGCGGCTCTGATCGGCATTTCAATACTTTCCTATCTGCGCGAAGAGAATGCGCCGGTAATGAACGTTCCAATCGAACCTTCTTCTGATACGCCGATGGAACGGCAGGCCGGGCAGCCCCCGTCACTGCCGTCCGGCACAGGCTTCGATTACTACGTGCTCGCGCTTTCCTGGTCGCCCAGTTATTGCGCGGCGGAAGGCCCGAATGCCAATCGGCAACAATGTTCGTCAGGGCGGCCTTACGGATTTGTCGTGCATGGGCTCTGGCCGCAATATGAACGGGGCTATCCGCAGGATTGCGATACGTCGCAGCCGCGCAACGTTCCCTACGCCCAAGCCAAACAATTGTCCGATATCATGCCATCGCCGGGTCTCGTAACCTACGAGTGGCGCAAGCATGGCTCCTGCACTGGCCTCACCCAGCAGGACTATTTCTCCGTTATGCGCCAGGCAGCTAAGCGTATTGCGATTCCAGCCCCTTACCGCCAGCCTACATCGCGCGCACCGGTCAATCCGCTAGTACTGGAACAGGCCTTTGTCTCCGCCAATCCCGGACTTGCCAAAGACGGCATCGCCGTTACCTGCGACAGCGACTATCTCCGGGAAGTGCGTGTTTGCCTGACAAAGGATCTGAACTTCCGCCCCTGCCCTGAGGTCGAACGTTCTTCTTGCAGGCGGCGCTCGGTGGATATGCCTGCAGCGCAGTAGGTCGTGAGGCGAAAATGCCGCTCTTTGCGAAAACCAATGGCAGGTTTACGGTTCCGGCAACGAATCGCGATCAATGGGAGTCCACAGTGCCGAAAATTCTATATTCCCCCGCCTCACCCTACAGTACCAAGGTCCGCATGGCGGCGCTTTATGCGGGGGTTCCTGTCGAGAATGTGCTGGTGGACAGCAACGCCGAACCCGTGGAACTGGTCAGCGCCAATCCGCTCGGCAAGATTCCAACGCTCATTCTGGATGACGGCAAGGCAATCTTCGACAGCCGCGTCATCACGCAATATCTGAACCGCATGTCGGGCAACAAGATTTTCCCGCGCAATGCCGATAAACGCCTTGAGGCCGAACAACTGGAATCTGTTGCAGACGGACTTTGCGATGTGCTGCTCGCGCACGTCTATGAGCGCCGCTTCCATCCGGAGGAAAAGATCCATCAGCCTTGGCTCGACCGCCAATGGGGCAAAGCAATCCGCGTGCTCGACCACCTCAACGCCGCACCGCCGCGCCTCGGCAAGAAAATTCATGGCGGACACATCGCGCTTGCGGCCGCCCTCGCCTATGCGAGCCTGCGTTTTGAAGGCAAATGGGAAAAGGGGCGTACAAAGCTCAAGCGCTGGCAAAAGCGCTTCGAGGAATTGCATCCGGACTTGGCGGCCCTTCTGCCGAAATAAGCGCAAAAAAAGAGCCGGGCAGTTTCCTGCCCGGCTCTTTTCAAATCAGTCGTGGCTTAGAACTTGTAACCAACACCGACACGAATCTCGTTCGTTGTCAGCTTGCTGGAAACGTCGTCAAGACCGCCGAGGTCGAAGTCTTTCTTGCCGTAATCGCTGTAGCGATATTCGACGCGGCCTACGATGTTCTGCGTGAACTTGGCTTCGGCACCGGCACCAACTGTCCAGCCGACGCGCGTGTTCGAGTCACTGCCCGTATCCGAAGACAGTTTGCTGTTCGTCACGGCGAGACCGCCTGTGCCGTACAACAGAACCGGATCAAGTGCGATACCGGCGCGAGCACGAACCGAGCCTTCTACACCCTGCTTCGCCTTGATGCCGCCACGGGTCTCGTCGCCACCGGAGTAGCCGAGATCTGCTTCACCACCATAGACGAACTGGCCATTCTGGAAGTTGTAACCACCGTAAGCGCCACCCTGGAAGCCATCGGCGTTGATGTTGCCAGAATCGTCGGTCTTGTGCTTGTTCCAGCCGTAGCCGCCATAAGCGCCGAGGTAAGCGCCGGACCAATCGGCAGCAGCTGGTGCTTCGATAGGAGCCGGTGCAGGTGGCTGTTCCTGGATGGCGTCGGCGGCAAATACTGGAGCGGAGAGCGTGAACACTGCCGCGGTAGCGAGGATCGTTGTTTTAAGAGTGCGCATGGCAATCTCCTTTTTTAAACTCTTTTACACGGAGCGGGCACTGGTTGGGGGGAAGAACCAAGAATTGCATCCGCTTGACAGGGCAGACATTCGCTTTGCATTGTGGCGGCACTTGCGCCGCACTGTGAAAAGAAACTGTCGATAAAATGGCGGAAATGCGATGTGTTTTTTATGCAACATCGCGAATTCTTCAATGATTTCAATGCTAATATAGTAAGCCGGTAACATAGATGCCAATCGATATTTGAGAGAAATTTAGTCGGAAGTCTCTCGATATTGCAGTGCAATATATTACACTTAATGGATGCTTAAGTTTTGCATTCGACTTGGATTGCAGGAGGATGTTGTGTTGCTATACGACTCGCGCCCGTCTTGGCGCAGATAAACTTCGATGATCGATTGCATCTGTTCACTACTGACACTGTTGCGGCCTTTCACTCTCGCGCTTTCACGCTGTGATCCCTATATTCGTGACTGAATCGCCGCATGAAGGAGTCCAGCGCTTGAAGACTGACCAGCCCGTTGTTCTTGTAACCGGTGGCGCAAAGCGGATCGGCAAGGCGATTGTCAAAGATCTGGCTGCACATGGCTTTGCCGTGGCGATTCATTGCAATCATTCCCGCGACGAGGGCGAAGAGCTTTTGACGGACATCTATGCTGCGGGTGGCACGGCCTGCGTGGTGCAGGCCGATCTCTCCGACAGCAATGCAGTGCGCCGCCTTGTTCGTGACGCACAGGATCAACTCGGGCCGGTGCAACTGCTGGTCAACAATGCCTCGATTTTTCAGGAAGACGGCATAGGCGATCTCGCAGATGACGTCGTATGGGACCGGCATTTCGCCGTCCATGTCAAGGCACCCGTGCTGCTTGCGGATGCGATGGCAGCGGCGCTGCCAGCAGGCAAGGATGGTCTGGTGGTCAATATGATCGACCAGCGTGTCTGGAAGCTAACGCCGAAATTCATATCCTATACCTTGTCCAAATCGGCTTTGTGGACTGCCACGCAGACGCTTGCCCAGGCTCTCGCACCACGGATCCGCGTCAACGGTATCGCACCTGGGCCAACCATGCCGAGTGACAGGCAAAGCCAGGCCGACTTCGATCGGCAGGTGAGCACGCTCCTTTTGAAACATGGGCCCGATCTGTCAGAATTCGGCCGTACGATCCGCTATCTATGGGAAACACCATCTATTACGGGGCAAATGATCGCTCTCGACGGCGGGCAGCATCTGGCGTGGCAGACGCCGGATGTTTCAGGAATAGCAGAATGAACGACCCGGCAAATCAATCCAGCCCAAAACAGCTTCTTTCCGACGATGTGAAAGAAGACGATATCGATTTGCCTCTTGGTGAGGATCTGGACGAACCAATCGAGGAAAGCAACGAACCTGTCCGGGACGTAGCGGCTCTGATCAGTGCAATCGAATGGGATTCGACGATCGTCAGCAATGGAAGCAGCGGCGCCGATGTGATCGCTGCGCTGGTCAAGCGCTTGCCAAACAAGCCGGGCGTCTATCGCATGTTCAACGAAGCTGGCGACGTGCTCTATGTCGGCAAAGCGCACAGCCTGAAGAAGCGTGTTTCCAACTATGCCCGCGGTCAGGGCCACAATAATCGCATCGCGCGGATGATCCGCGAAACCATGAAAATGGAGTTCGTCGTTACCCGCACGGAGACGGAAGCACTGCTTCTGGAAGCCAATCTGATCAAGCGCTTGCGGCCGCGGTTTAATGTGCTGATGCGGGACGACAAGTCGTTTCCGTACATCCTTCTCACAGCACCCAAGCAGACTGATCGGCGGCTCGCACCTGGAATTTTCAAGCATCGCGGCGCGCGCTCGAGCAAAGGCGACTATTTCGGACCCTTCGCATCGGCGGGGGCAGTCGGACGCACGATCAATGCTCTGCAGCGTGCATTCCTTCTGCGCACCTGCACGGATTCGTTTTACGAAAACCGCACGCGCCCATGCCTGCTCTACCAGATCAAGCGCTGTTCCGGCCCCTGCACTGGAGAGATCAGCGAAGCGGACTATGACGAACTGGTCAGCGAAACCAAGGCCTTCCTTTCAGGCAAAAGCCAGGCGGTGAAGACGCATTTGTCAGATGCGATGCGCGAGGCTTCGGCAGATCTCGATTTCGAGCGGGCAGCCGTATATCGCGATCGCCTGTCGGCGCTGTCGCACGTTCAGGCACATTCGGGCATCAATCCGCAATCGGTGGAGGAAGCCGACGTTTTCGCCATCTATCAGGATGGCGGGGTGACCTGCATCCAGGTGTTTTTCTTTCGAACCGGCCAGAACTGGGGTAACCGCGCCTATTATCCCAAGGCGGACTCGTCGCTGTCAGGGGCCGAAGTTCTCGGCGCGTTCCTGTCGCAGTTCTATGATGACAAGCCCTGCCCTGCATTGATCATGCTTTCCGAAACGGTCGAGGACCAGGAATTGCTTGGCGTAGCACTGACGGCGAAATCGGATCGTAAGGTCACGATCACAGTTCCGCAGCGCGGCGAGAAACGCGATCTGGTCGAGCACGCTCTCAGCAATGCACGCGAAGCCCTTGGCCGCCAGCTCGCGGAGACCTCATCGCAATCACGCCTTCTCAAGGGCGTGGCCGAGACCTTCGGGCTGGAGAAAACACCGCGCCGCATCGAGGTTTATGACAACTCTCACATCATGGGAACCAACGCCATCGGCGCGATGATCGTGGCTGGCCCGGAAGGTTTCGTCAAAAACCAGTATCGCAAGTTCAATATCCGCTCGACCGAGATCACGCCTGGCGACGATTTCGGCATGATGCGCGAGGTGATCGAGCGGCGTTTCAGCCGACTGGTCAAAGAGCACGGTACGCCCGAAACGAAGGATGCGCCGGCGGAGGACGTGGAGATCGATGAATTCGACGATGATTCCGATGCTTTCCCGGCTTGGCCTGACATAGTCCTTATCGATGGCGGTCAAGGTCAGATGAGCGCGGTGCGCGGTATCCTGCAGGAGATGGGCATTGCCGACAAGGTCACCGCCATCGGCGTCGCCAAGGGCGTCGATCGCGACGCGGGGCGCGAACGGTTCTTCATGGAGGGTAAGCCCTCCTTTACCCTTCCACCACGCGATCCCGTGCTGTATTTTTTGCAGCGCATTCGCGACGAGGCACATCGCTTYGCYATCGGCACGCACCGGGCCAAGCGCAAGAAAGAGATGGTAAAGAATCCGCTGGATGAAATTGCGGGAATCGGTCCTTCACGCAAGCGCGCCTTGTTACATCAATTCGGTACGGCAAAGGCAGTTTCGCGGGCGGCTGTCGAAGATTTGATGAAGGTCGACGGTATATCTGAAGCCATGGCCATTACAATTCGCGATCATTTTCGTACATAGAACTCTAACTATTGTAATCGGGACATAAATGCGCCCGACTCCCCGCTGATGAGCTTGACGTTTGACGGTCGAACCCTTTTGATCGGCACTGATTTGATTGGTTGAAAATATGTCCAAAAACAACGCCTACTCTCTGCCGAATATTCTTACCTATGCCCGAATAATCGCCGTCCCTCTTGTAGTGGTGTGCTTCTTTCTGGAAGGACGCCTGCAATCCAGCGACGCCGCGCGCTGGGGCGCTCTGGCGATCTTCGCTATCGCCAGCATAACCGATTTCCTGGATGGCTATCTGGCGCGCATCTGGAAGCAGACCTCGACCATCGGCCGCATGCTCGATCCGATTGCAGACAAGCTGCTCGTTTCTGCCTGTTTGCTGCTGCTGGCAGCCGATGGAACGATCGCGGGCTGGTCGCTCTGGGCTGCCATTATCATCCTTTGCCGCGAAATTCTGGTGTCGGGCCTGCGCGAATATCTGGCGGAACTCAAGGTCAGCGTGCCGGTGAGCCAGCTTGCCAAGTGGAAGACCACTATTCAGATGGTTGCCATCGCATTTCTGCTGGCGGGACCTGCCGGCGACGAAATCATCCCGGTGATCACCATATTAGGTATTATTCTATTGTGGATCGCCGCACTGATAACGCTGTACACTGGCTGGGATTATTTCCGGGCCGGGCTTAAACACGTGGTGGATTAGAGCCCTTTCCGGTGGCCTATTCTGACGGAGACATGTTGTGACAAGATCAAGCAAAGACACGAAGACCCGCACTCTGCGTGCGGGCGAGTGGCTTGGCGTCGATATTGGCGCAACAGGCCCCGTCCCTTCGGGTTTCCGGCTGGCGGCCAACCACTTTGTCAGGCGGCTTCGTCCGATGAACCACATCGACCTCGCCACCTTCCGCATGGATTGTCTCGCCAGTCGAGAAACAGAATACGGCCAGTATGACTGGAAAGGGCTCTACCAATGACCAAACTCGTCTATTTCGCATGGGTGCGTGAACGGATCGGCAAGGGCGAAGAATATCTCGACCTTGAGCCCTCGATCGTCACGGTCAATGACCTGCTGACCCATCTGAAGTCCCGCGGTGAAGAATATGAATCAGCGCTTGAATACCAGGACGTGATCCGCGTCGCGATCAATCAGGAACATGTCGAACACGATGCGCCGATCAAAGGTGCACACGAGATTGCGCTTTTCCCGCCGATGACCGGGGGATGAAGCATGAGCACGGTCGAACCACTCATCCGCATCCAGGCTGAGGATTTCGATACAGCCGCCGAAATTGACCGGATGACCAGGGACCGCCGCGGCATCGGCGCGGTGGTGACATTCAGTGGTCTTTGCCGGGATGAGGCCGGGACGCTGGCGGCACTTGAAATCGAACACTATCCGGGCATGGCGGAGGTCGAAATTGGCCGTATCGCCGAGAAAACCCTGGACCGCTGGAGTTTAACGGGCCTGACGGTTGTCCATCGCTACGGTTTTATCAAACCTGGCGAGAATATCGTCCTTGTCGTCGCTGCCTCCGCTCACCGGCAAGCGGCTTTCGAGGCCGCATCGTTCCTGATGGACTATCTGAAAAATGCTGCCCCTTTCTGGAAGAAGCAGCACCTCGTCAGTGGTGAGGTCAGCGACTGGGTCGAGGCGAAGGCAACCGACGAGGAAGCACTCAAGCGCTGGGAAAAAACCAAATGAACCGTGTCGCAGTTGGTTCACTCATCATCGGCTTTCTGGCAGTTTTGCTATTGCTGGTTTTGTCATTGTCCGCCCGCAGTGACGAACCGGGCGGCGAAATCAGGAATGTGACATGGCTTGCCGAAGACATCGACGGGCGCGGTGTCATCGATAATGCGCAAACGACGCTGACGATCAATGCCGACGGATCTGCGAACGGATCGGGCGGTTGCAATCGCTTCACGACCAGCGCCACGATCGATGGATCCAGTCTCTCTTTCAAACCAGCGGCTGCAACGCGCATGATGTGTCCGCCCGCCCTGATGGATCAGGAACAAAAGTTCTTTTCCGCGCTTGAACGGACGCGGTCCTACGCAATCGATGCCGACACCGGCAAACTGCTGCTGCACGACGACGCCGGAAAAACCATCGCCCAGCTCGCGCAACAAAATTGATTGATCCAATAAAAAAACCGGGCATTTCGCCCGGCTTTTTTATTCGCGTAGCAGAGTATCAGCCGACGATTTCAGTACCGGAAAACCAGTAGGCAATTTCTTCTGCGGCAGTCTCGGGGGCATCGGAACCATGAACCGAGTTCTCGCCGATCGAGAGGGCAAAAATCTTGCGGATCGTGCCTTCGTCAGCATTGGCCGGGTTGGTCGCGCCCATGATTTCACGGTTGCGGGCAATGGCATTCTCGCCTTCGAGAACCTGAACGATAGTCGGGCCCGAGGACATTGACTCAACCAGCTCGCCGAAGAATGGACGTTCCTTGTGCACAGCGTAGAAGCCTTCGGCTTCACGGCGGCTCATCCAGACGCGCTTGGAAGCTACAACGCGAAGGCCAGCCTCTTCAAACTTCTGAGTGATGGCACCGGTGAGATTGCGACGGGTCGCGTCGGGCTTGATCATCGAAAAAGTGCGTTCAATTGCCATTTGGTGAAACCTTGTCATTTGGGGGAATGGTGGCGCTCTATAGCGTCAGGCAGCCCATTTGCCAATAGACCATTTGCCAATCCATTGCGGTAGCAGACCATTTCAACGTCGTTTGGGCACTGGTTCCCTCGCGGGTGCTACGCTACGCTTGCTAATCGTCAGTCCTGCAACAAACGCACTCAAGGCTGCTAGGCTCGCTGCTCCAAACATGATGAGCCGATAGGCATCGGTGAGAGCATCAGCGTCCATGGACGAAAGTTCCGATCCGCCGAAGGCAAGCCCCAGAGCCGCGACTGCTACAAGCCCCCCGCCCCGTGCCGCCGCATTGTTGACGCCGGATGCCGTGCCGCTTTTTTCATCCGGCGCGGAATCGAAGACGGTGGTGGTCAGCGGCGGAATGCTGACTGTCATGCCGATGCCAACCACGATCAAGCCAGGCAAAAAGCCCATCCAATAGCCTGGATATTTGCCAGACAGGCCCAGGATCACGAAGCCAAGCCCCGTCGCCAAAGGGCCGATTATCAGCGGTATCCGCGCCCCGATCCGTTCGACCAGCCCTCCGGTCCAGCGCGATCCAATCCCCATGATCAGCGAGAACGGCAACAACGCCGCCCCTGCCGCAGTCGCGCTATATTTATGGACCTCGATCAACAGAAACGGCAGCAAAAACAAGGCTGCGCTGAGTGCGGCATACAACAGCACCGTGATGCCGTTGGCACCCGCAAAATCTCGATCGCGAAACAGCGACAGTGCCATAATCGGCGCGACGGACCGAGCTTCAGCAACAACGAACAGCACACCCACAGGAATGGCCGCAGCGATGGCGAGCCCACCGATCAAACCGTTACCCCCACCGGACGCAATCAAACCGTAGCAGAGTAATCCGAGAGCCAGGACCACAAGCATGGAGCCGCGCAGGTCGAGGGGGCCCGATGCATCGTCGCTGCGATAGTCGGACGGCAACTTCCAGGCGAAGAACAACGCGATGGCGGCAATCGGTGGATTGATGAAGAAGATGGACCGCCAACCCACAGTATCGACCAGCCAGCCGCCGAATGGAGGTCCCAGCGCCATCGTGAGTGCACCAGCGGCAGCCCACGTTCCGATCGCCCGCCCGCGCGCCTCTCCCCTGAAGGCAGCACTGATAATCGCAAGGCTCGCGGGCACCAGCATCGCAGCACTCGCGCCCTGCAACAGCCGCATCGCTATCAGCCATCCGGCCGATGGCGCTAGACCACATCCCATCGAGGCAACAGCGAAGCCGATGAGGCCGACGATGAAAATGCGGAGCCGGCCGAAACGATCACCAACCGACCCGCCCAGCAAAATGAGACTTGCAAGCATCAGCATATAGCCATTGACCACCCATTGCATGGTGGCAAGGCCCGATCCAAAACTCCCCTGAATCGCGGGGAGCGCGACGTTCACGACAGAACTGTCGATGAAACCCAAGCTCGAACCGAGAATCGTGGCGGGCAGAACCCACTGGGTCTTGCCTTTCGACCCTCTCGGCGGTTTCACATCAGGCGTTTCGCAGGGGAGAAGTTGTGGGCCGGTCATTTCAATTCTCGCGGCAAAATGATTTCCATGGAAACAACTCCTCCTTCAGATATCATTATGTCAATAACGCCCACCTTATTTATAGAAAGCCAATGTAATGGAACAGCATTTCAGGATGCTTGCCGCATATAACCGCTGGGTAAACCAACGGCTCTATGCCGCGGCAGCCGAGCTCGACGATGAGGAATACCGGCGCGACGTGCGGGCATTCTTCACTTCACTGCACGGCACCCTGAACCATTTGCTGGTGACCGATCGTATCTGGCTCTACCGCTTTACCGGCGAAGGCGATGCACCAAAGGCGCTCGATGCGACCCTTTTTGAAAAACTGGACGCGTTGAAGGCTGCACGAGAAAAAGAGGATGCGCGCATTATCGACTGGGTCAACGGGCTTGAGAGCACCGATATCGCCGGACGCTTCACCTATACGACGGTTAGCGACATGCGGACGATCAGTCAGCGTCTCGCGCCGGCATTGGCGCATCTCTTCAATCACCAGACGCACCATCGCGGTCAGGCACACGCCATTTTGACGGCGCTCGGCAAAGCTGCGCCGTCCTTTGATCTCATCCAGTTCCAGCGAACGGAAGAGGGCAGGCCCTACTCCTAAGACGTTGTGACGTCTCTTTACCTCAAGCGCACGGCAGATATGCAACAGTACAGTCTTGCGGAAAAGGCATTTCCCGTGCAAAAGCGCGGCCATGCTTATTCTCGACGATATTTCCGTGCGTATGGCCGGCCGCCTGCTCATCGACCACGCCAGCCTGAACCTGCCGTCCGGCACGAAAGCGGGCCTGGTCGGACGTAACGGCGCGGGCAAATCAACGCTGTTCAAGGTGATTACCGGTGAACTTCACGCGGAAACTGGCGATTTCTTCCTGCCGAAGAACATCAAGATCGGTCAGGTGGCGCAGGAAGCACCGGGCACCGAGGATTCCCTGATCGAGATCGTGCTTGCCGCTGATACCGAGCGCACCGATTTGCTGGCTGAAGCCGAGACAGCCACCGACCCCCACCGTATCGCCGATATCCATATTCGGCTTGCGGACATCGATGCGCATTCCGCTGAGGCGCGCGCCGGTGCGATCCTCTCAGGTCTTGGCTTCGACGCGGAAGCGCAGAAGCGTCCGGCTTCATCATTCTCGGGCGGCTGGAGGATGCGCGTAGCTCTCGCAGCGGTCCTTTTCGCTGAGCCAGATTTGCTGCTCCTCGACGAGCCGACCAACTATCTCGATCTTGAAGGCACACTGTGGCTCGAGGATTATGTGCGCCGCTATCCGCACACAGTGATCCTCATCAGCCATGACCGCGATCTTCTGAACTCCGCGGTGAACTCGATCATCCATCTCGACCAGACGAAGCTGACGCTTTGGCAGGGCAATTACGATCAGTTCGAGAAGCTTCGCAGCGAAGCTCTCGAATTGCAGCAGAAGCAGCGCGTGAAGCAGGAAGCGCAACGGAGCCACATGGAGGCTTTCGTCGAGCGTTTCCGTGCCAAGGCATCCAAGGCCAAACAGGCGCAGTCCCGCCTGAAGGCACTGCAGAAGCTGAAGCCAATTTCCGCCCACATTGAAGATCACGTGATGCCATTTCATTTTCCGGAACCGGAAAAAGTGGTGGCTTCGCCCATTATCGCTATTGAGAGCGGCGAAGTCGGCTACACGCCGGGCAAACCCATTCTCAAGCATCTCAATTTGCGTATCGATGCGGATGACCGAATTGCGCTGCTCGGCTC
>NZ_JBFUMG010000077.1:0-5000 GCF_054049495.1 Phyllobacterium sp. P5_D12
GACCAGCGTTGGTCCTGGAACGCCAGGCGGTGAACTGATGCGGCGCTACTGGCTGCCGATCGCGCCTTTTGCTGAACTCCTGGAAAATCCGGTCAAGAAAGTACGCATCCTTGGCGAAGATCTCACACTGTACAAGGACAAGAGCGGTAATCTGGGTTTGATCGGCGACCGTTGTCTGCACCGTAATGTCGATATGAAATTCGGCATTCCGGACGAATGCGGATTGCGCTGCCCCTATCACGGCTGGCTCTACAACGAGACTGGCAATTGCGTCGAACGGCCAATGGAGGGCGCTCCACAAGCCGCGATCAAACAGAAGCTCAAGGGCTATCCGGTGCGCGAACTTGGCGGCCTCGTGTTCGCCTATATGGGTCCGCTTCCGGCCCCGGACCTGCCCCGATGGGATCTGCTGGTGTGGCCGAATGCCATTCGCCAGATCGGCATCAACATCATCGACTGCAACTGGCTGCAGTGCCAGGAAAACACCGGCGACCCGACACATAGCGCTTGGGCGCATGGTCACATGTTCGAATATGTGCTGGAAAAGAAGGGGCAACTCGAGGACCGCAGTTCCGACAATATGCATACGCTGCATCAACGCAAACGTGTGGGCGTCGGGATTAAGGAAATCTACGCCAATCAAACCGAGCATGGATTCCGCAAGGGCATCCGCTATTCCAAGGCGCTTGGTGCGGATTCCGACAAGGATCAGGAGCATTCCACCGTCATTTTCCCGTTCTACACACAGACGGGCAAAACGGGCGCGACGCGCAGCGAATATCAGATCCGCGTGCCTATCGATGATACGCACACCTATCACATCTGCTATCAGGCCTATTCGGCCCCGCCCGGAGTCGAGGCCCCCAACCAGGATGTCGTGCCATACTATATTCCGCCGACGCATGACGAGAAGGGCGAACCGATCCTCGACTATGTTCTCGCCCAGGATGCAATCGTCTGGGTTGCGCAGGGCCCGATAGCGGATCGCACCACGGAACTGCTTGGCCGTACCGACATTCCGATTGTGGTATTGCGCCGTCAGCTCGACGAGCAGATCAAGCGCGTTGAACAGGGTCTGGAGCCGATGAATTTCTTCTGGAAGAGCCCGGATATGATTCACCCTACCGGCTCGCCACCTGACTATTCCAAGCCCGAGACGCTGATCAAACACGGCTTCCGCAAGTATTACCACAAGGGCTTTGCCAATGACGACGCCGATCGCTACGGTCCGTTGATTGAAACGGTCAAGGATCTGCATCGCAAGATCGAGGAATACGACATCAAGCGTGCCGGGCAAGCGGCGGCCGAACACGCCTAGGCTATCGCTATCGCGCCCGCGCCGCCAGACTTTAAAGATTGGCGGCGCGGCTTTTCGAGCTGGAGCAGGATTGAAATGCCAATTACACGCGAAGCCATCGATGYTGTCCTCAAGGATCTGATCGATCAGGTACCAACCATGTCTGTAAGGTCGGTCACCCTGACGCCGTCGGTGCCAATCGAGGGACAGAACATAGTTGCTCGCATCGATGTTTCAAAGAGCCGTCACGTCCTGTGCGAGATCACGCCCGGTGGCAGCCTCCAGTCGGCACGGGTCATAGAGAGCTGAACCTTCCGCAATAAAAGAATCCGAGACGGCTGACGGGTCCCACCGACTGCCGATGCATATCTGGAGGAACACATGAAACAGCGCCGCGTCGGATCGACCGATCTCAGCATATCTGAAATCGGTTTTGGTTGTGGCGGCAATGCCGGTCTCATGGTGAGCGGCGAATATGCCGAGCAACTGCGCGTTATTGCGCAAGCCCTGGAATGTGGCATTAACTACTTCGACAATGCGCCTGACTATGGCACTGGTGCGGCTGAAGTTAATCTCGGCCGTGTGCTGAAAGAACTCAGCGCTGATCCCGTTATCAATACCAAGGTCGAGATCCGTGCCGAGAACCTTGATGATATAGCTGGACATATCGAGCGGTCCGTCGAAGAAAGTTTGCGCCGGCTCAAACGCGACACGATGGATATCGTCCAGATTCATAATGGGCCTGTCGCCACAAAGCCTGTCATGGAAGCTAAGTACTACGCCACGCTTTGGACTGAAGACTATCATCGGCCAGGTGGCGTACTGGAAGGTGTCGACGCCATTCTCCGGAAGGGCAAGGCGCGTCATGCTGGGTTCGTGTGTCGCGGCAACGATATTGATCAGGTGCGTCAACTCCTTGATACCGGCCTCTTCCAAATGATCAACGTACCTTACACATTGTTGAACCCGAGCGCCGGCTATTCCCAATCGAGCCGCATCGGCGTCAAACCCGATTACGGCAACGTCATCAATGTCGCCAAGGCTGCTGGTTGCGGGGTTGCGGTATTCAGCCCGCTTGCCGGCGGCGTTCTGACCGATGCCATATTGCGCGGGCAACAAACGCATCCGCTTGCACGCACGAAGAATATTGAAACGCTGGAAGCAAAAGGCGTTTTGCACAAGGCGCGGGAATTTCAGGCGCTGGCTGCTCGTGAACATATGGAACTCGTCGAACTCGCGTACAGGTTCATCCTCAGCAGTACGTCTGTGACGACTCTCTTAGGTGGTATCACCGCGGCAGAACAGCTGATGGCAGCAGAGACAGCTTCCAATGCAGGACCATTGCCGCAGAGTCTCCTGACAGACATCGAAACCATCTGGCACCGCTGAGTCTGCCAGTGCAAACGTCGGCCCGAGACTGAGAGGCGTCTACAAACACAAAAACCCCGCTTGATGCGGGGTTTTTGTGTTTTGATCTGAGTTGACCGAGAAGCTGGGAATGATCTGGTTGCGGGGACAGGATTTGCCGTTCGGGATGTCAATCAGTCCACGGGACTGATTGACCGGCTGCGCCGGATGTCCCTCACCCTTCAGGTTCTGAGCCTGACGGTGGTGGCAGATAGAGTGTGTTGTGTTTTGATCTGGTTGCGGGGACAGGATTTGAACCTGTGACCTTCAGGTTATGAGCCTGACGAGCTACCGGGCTGCTCCACCCCGCGTCATAGTTCTGTTGTTGTTGTGAGATTTGTTTATGAACGTTGCGTTTGGCAGACCTGGCAGCGACCTACTCTCCCGCGTCTTGAGACGAAGTACCATTGGCGCAGGGGCGTTTCACGGCCGAGTTCGGAATGGGATCGGGTGCAGCCACCCCGCTGTAACCACCAGGTCAGCAAAGCGCAACGTTCACGCATGCGGTTTTTCAGGCGCATGCGATACAAATGAGAAGCTGGAGTTTTTTGTTTTAGTTGGCGGCTGGCAACCTTCGGGCGAAGCCCGCAAGGCCGACCGGCCGTCGCGGCGTGTGCCGCGCGCTGTCGCAGCGCCCGCACCAAAGGTGCGATACGGCGCGTGAGACAAATCCAATTCATCTGACTGCGTCAGATGGATATGAGTAATGAGAATGATCAAGCCAATCGAGCTATTAGTACCGGTAAGCTTCATGCGTTGCCGCACTTCCACACCCGGCCTATCAACGTGGTGGTCTTCCACGGCTCTGATAGGGAATACTCGTTTTCAGGTGGGTTTCCCGCTTAGATGCCTTCAGCGGTTATCCCGTCCGTATATAGCTACCCTGCTATGCGGCTGGCGCCACAACAGGTCCACCAGAGATACGTCCATCCCGGTCCTCTCGTACTAGGGACAGATCCTGTCAATATTCCTACACCCACGGCAGATAGGGACCGAACTGTCTCACGACGTTCTGAACCCAACTCACGTACCGCTTTAAATGGCGAACAGCCATACCCTTGGGACCTGCTCCAGCCCCAGGATGCGATGAGTCGACATCGAGGTGCCAAACAACCCCGTCGATATGGACTCTTGGGGGTCATCAGCCTGTTATCCCCGGCGTACCTTTTATCCGTTGAGCGATGGCCCTTCCACGCGGGACCACCGGATCACTATGACCGACTTTCGTCTCTGCTCGACTTGTCAGTCTCGCAGTCAGGCGGGCTTATGCCATTGCACTCGACGACCGATTTCCGACCGGTCTGAGCCCACCATCGCGCGCCTCCGTTACTCTTTAGGAGGCGACCGCCCCAGTCAAACTACCCACCATACACTGTCCTGGATCCGGATAACGGACCGCAGTTAGACATCCATATAGGTAAGGGTGGTATTTCAAGGATGACTCCACGAAGGCTGGCGCCCCCGCTTCAAAGTCTACCACCTATCCTACACATGCCGACACGAATGCCAGTGTAAAGCTATAGTAAAGGTGCACGGGGTCTTTCCGTCTAACCGCAGGAACCCCGCATCTTCACGGGGAATTCAATTTCACTGAGTCTGCGTTGGAGACAGCGGGGAAGTCGTTACGCCATTCGTGCAGGTCGGAACTTACCCGACAAGGAATTTCGCTACCTTAGGACCGTTATAGTTACGGCCGCCGTTTACTGGGGCTTCGATTCAAAGCTTGCACCTCTCCTCTTAACCTTCCAGCACCGGGCAGGCGTCAGACCCTATACGTCGTCTTGCGACTTCGCAGAGCCCTGTGTTTTTGGTAAACAGTCGCTACCCCCTGGTCTGTGCCACCCTCCTCGACTTGCGTCAAAAAGGGTCACGCTTCTTCCGAAGTTACGCGTGCAATTTGCCGAGTTCCTTCAACGCAGTTYTCTCAAGCGCCTTGGTATTCTCTACCAGTCCACCAGTGTCGGTTTAGGGTACGGTCTATACGCGGGAGCTATTTCCTGGGACCGCTTCGAAGCCCCTCCAATCCAATAAGGAGGAACAACACACGCGATCCGTCACTACCCGCAGGCCCACGAATATTAACGTGGTTCCCATCGACTACGCCTTTCGGCCTCGCCTTAGGGGCCGGCTAACCCTGCTCAGATTAACTTTAAGCAGGAACCCTTGGACTTTCGGCGAGGGAGTCTCTCACTCCCTTTATCGTTACTCATGTCAGCATTCTCACTTCTGATACCTCCAAAGGCCCTCACGGGTCCCTCTTCAACGGCTTACAGAACGCTCCGCTACCACTTGCTTA
>NZ_JBFUMG010000077.1:10000-13237 GCF_054049495.1 Phyllobacterium sp. P5_D12
CAGGCGTTCGGTCATCGCCGCAACGAACCGGTCATGGATCCCCTCGGTGACAATGATGCGCGACGAAGCGGTGCACCGTTGGCCAGTCGAGAAGAAGCCGCTGTTGACCGCTGCCTCCACAGCAACAGTCAAATCGGCATCATCCAGAACCACAAACGGATTCTTGCCACCCATTTCCAGCTGGAATTTGCGCATATGCTCAACCGATGCCGCAGCAACCCGCTTGCCGGTGCCCACCGATCCGGTGAACGTAATAGCGTTGACGTCCGCACTGTCGAGAATTGTCTGGCCCACAACCGAACCCTTGCCCATGACAAGGTTCAGCACGCCTTTTGGCAGCCCGGCACGATGCAATATATCGACGATTGCCCAAGAGCAGCCCGGCACGAGTTCAGCCGGCTTGAAAACCACCGTGTTGCCATACGCAAGCGCCGGAGCGATCTTCCAGGCCGGAATGGCAATCGGAAAATTCCATGGCGTGATGATCCCCACCACACCTACCGGCTCGCGWGTTATTTCAACGCCGATATTCGGGCGGGCGCTCGGAAGCACTTCACCAGCAAGCCGCAAGACTTCGCCCGCGAAGAAATCGAATATTTGGGCGGCGCGGAGCGTCTCGCCGATACCCTCTGGCAAGKTCTTGCCTTCCTCGCGTGACAGCAATCTGCCAAGCTCGTCCTTGCGCGCTGTAATCTCGTCAGCTGTCTTGCGGAGAATGGCGTGGCGTTCGAGGATGCCGGAGCGCGACCATGCCGGGAAAGCCGCCTTTGCAGCTGCGATTGCGCTAAGAGTATCTTCGGCTGTGGCGCGGGCGTATTGACCAACAACGTCATTGGTGTTCGACGGATTGATATTGGGAATGGCGTCGCCACCGGCCCATTCGCCGTTGATCAGATTCTGGTGCAATGTCATGATTTTTCTCTCGCTCTGTTTGGCCGAACCAATACCATAGGACTAGAGTGATTCAACGCGAAATTCCCGCCTCTCGCTTTTTTGATATCCGCAAACAAGCTCGAACGGATCGAATTTGCGGATAAATTGATGCTGATCGATCGAACTTCAAGGAACGAATGCTATGCCCTATCCGCTGTTTAACCTCGAGGGACGACTGGCTCTCATCACGGGATCTAGCCAAGGCATCGGTCTTGCGCTTGCCAAAGGATTGGCGGCGCATGGGGCTGCGGTGGTAATAAATGGTCGGGACAGGGCAAAAGTGGACGCGGCGGTCGCTGAGCTAAGAGAGGATGGCTACACCGTCCATGGTTCTGACTTCGACGTCACTGATCTGCAAGCGGTCAAGGCAGGTGTCGACAAGATCGAGGCCGAAATCGGTGCGATTGATATTCTTGTCAATAATGCAGGGATGCAGTTCAGAGCACCGCTTGAAGACTTCCCTGAGGACAAGTGGCAGCTATTGCTGCAGACCAATATCTCAAGCGTCTTTTACGCCGGCCAAAGCGTCGCAAAGCATATGATCAAGCGCGGACGAGGCAAGATCATCAACATTGCTTCGGTACAAAGCGAACTTGYCCGTCCCTCCATCGCTCCCTATACCGCAACGAAGGGCGCAGTCCGCAATCTCACCCGTGGCATGTGCACTGACTGGGCAAAGTACGGTCTGCAAGTCAACGCGATCGCACCGGGCTATTTCAAGACGCCGCTCAATCAGGCGCTGGTCGACAATCCCGACTTTTCATCCTGGCTGGAGAAGCGCACGCCATCCGGACGTTGGGGCAATGTCGAGGAACTGATTGGTGCGGCCGTATTTCTCGCCAGTAACGCTTCTTCGTTCGTCAATGGCCAAATTATCCATGTCGACGGCGGAATCACAGCGTCGCTATGATCCGGCTTGTCGTCATGGGAGTCAGCGGTTCCGGCAAATCCTCCGTCGGACGTGCCATAGCGGCCGCCCTGGAGTTGCCATTTGTCGAGGGTGATACGCTGCATCCTCCAGCCAATGTAAAGAAAATGGCATCGGGTATTCCACTCACCGACGAAGACCGCTGGCCATGGCTCGACAAGATCGGCGCAGAATTGGCGAATGCCCAAAAAGGTGTTGTTATTTCGTGTTCAGCCCTGAAACAATCTTATCGAGACCGGCTAAGGCAAGAAGCGGGCGGCCCACTCGGCTTCATCTTCCTCGATGGAAGTCTTGCTGTTTTACGAGATCATATGAGCAAGCGAACGGGGCACTTCATGCCCCTGTCCATGCTTGACAGCCAACTCGCAACGCTCGAACGTCCAACGGGAGAGCCATTTGTGTTGCAACAGAACGTTGAGCATCCAGTCGATGAGATCATATCAGCGAGCGTCGATTGGGTGGGAACACAACATTGGTAAAATCAACCACGCGGATCAGTGCGTGAAAAGCCCTCGCCGAATTCCCGGCTGCCCGGGACATAGGGTCGGCCCACACGGTTGCACCAGTTCTCCCAACCTCGCTCAAATGTGTACCCTGCCCTTCCGCGTTTGATCGCAGCAATCTCGCCTTCGGAAAGATAGTCCACATCCCCCATGGCCATGGCCTTCATCTGCATATCGGCGTTGAGTTCCATGTAGACGGAGGTGACACGACCTCACGAAGAGAACGGGCAGCTACGGTGCTGCCGTGGCCCCTCATCAGCGTCACGGTCCGATCGCCGAGACAGGCCGCGAGATCGCGCCCCATTGCGAGATCCGTCACCAGAAGATTGGTGCAATCGCCGAACTTGGTTCGAATATCCCATGTGGGTATGTCATCCCCGATGGGCGCACACATGTGCATAATCGGACGAAGCTTTTTGCTCGTCACCGTAAAGGGTATAACGCTGGGACTGTGGTTATGGACAACAGCATTGATCTCCGGCCGGGCCTCATAGATGCCTGCGTGAATAAAGCGCTCGGAATACGGTTTACCGGGTTCAGCTCCAACGCTCACTCCTTCAAGCGTGAACTCCATGATGTCCGCGGCTTCGATGATTGCTGGCGCGCGCGCGCGCGACAGAAAAAAGCGGTCGGGATGATCAGGATTCCGGATACTCACATGACCAAACGAATCCAATACATTCTCATTTGCAAGAATATGGTTGGCTGTGACCAGTTCCTCGATAAGGGCGTGCCGATCCATGATCTTTCCTTCTTCCATGCTGTGGGCGGGCGACTTAGCGCTTCCAGGGGACGAGACGTTTTTCGATCTCGTTAAGCACCAATGTCAAAACGAAACCGATGATCGCGATCACGAAGAGACCGACATACATC
>NZ_JBFUMG010000078.1:0-13221 GCF_054049495.1 Phyllobacterium sp. P5_D12
GCGCGAGGCTGTCCTGCTGGCGGCAAAAATGGCAATGCGGCAAGTCAGGTTGAAAGAGGCGGCGCATAACACCGATTAACGAAGACAGAACCGAACGCTGGGGTAGGAGCTTACGGCGGGCGGTTGAGCAACCGGGAGGAACCGACATGCTGAAACAGATTACTCTAGCACTGCTTGCGATAACCACCGCAGCGCCGGCACTGGCTTTCGAGCCGAAACGGCCGGTTGAGTTCGTGGTGACTTCGGGGCCCGGAGGTGGCACAGACAATTTCGCCCGAACGGTGCAGTCGATTATCTCAAAGCACAAACTGATGAACGCGCCGATCGTCGTCACCAACAAGGGTGGGGGCAGCGGAGCAGAAGGCTTCGTTTACGCGGCCGGTTACAAGGGCGATCCTTATAAGCTGACATTCGGCACCAACAATGAATACCTTCTGCCGAGTGTTGCCGACGTTCCCTACGCTCCGGAAGACCTGACGCCCGTGGCCGCCCTTGCGCTCGATGAATTTCTGGTCTGGGTGAATGGTGAATCCAAGATCAATGACATCAAGGCCTTTGTGGCGGCAGCGAAGACTGAGCCGAAAGCAATCCAGTTCGGCGGCAGTCAGTCCAAGGATACCGATCAGATACTTGTTTCGACCATAGCCGAGACGGCAGATGCCGAATTCCGTTACATTCCATTCAAGAGTGGCGGTGAGGCGGCTGTCCAGTTGGCTGGTGGCCACATTGATGCCAATGTAAACAATCCCAATGAAAATCGCGGCCAGTGGCAGGCCGGTATGGTGAAGCCGCTTTGCGTCTTCCGACCGGATCGCTTTCCGGAAGGAGCGCCCGTGCATGATGGCAAGGGTTGGCATGATATCCCGACCTGCGCCGAGGCTGGTCTGGCGATCGACAGCTACCGCATGCCGCGCACCGTCTGGCTGCCGGCCGGGGTCGATGAGGAGGTCGTCGCCTTCTACCGCGATGTTTTGAAGAAGGTTTCCGAGACTCCCGAATGGGCAGATTACGTTGCCAAGACCTCTCAGACATCGCAGTTTATGGCGGGTAATGACTTCAATGCCTACCAGACAGGTGACCGTGAGAACGTCCGCAAGGTCCTTAAGCGCGAAGGCTGGCTGGTGAAGTGAACCATTTATGGGGGGCGCCTCCGCTGGCGTCTCCGTCTTTGCAGCGCTTGGAGGCGAGCATGACCGAGTCTGAAAAGGGATCTATATCCCGCAAGACGATGGAAATACTGACCGCACTCCTGACCGCAGGGGCAGGTTTCGCCGTCTGCTACGGATCCTGGCGGAGTGGCATAGGCTGGAGTGAGACAGGACCCGGGGCAGGTTATTTCCCCTTTTACATCGGTGCTCTGATCGTACTCGGCAGTTTGGTGACGCTGCTGCGCAGTCTGTTTTTCTATCAACATGACGGAGAGGTTTTCCTCGACGTCAAAAGAGCCAAGCCAGTTCTCGGCTTCTCTTTGCCGATCGTTGCCTTCATCGTCGTCTCCTTGTTCCTCGGTCTTTATGTCGGTACCGCGCTTTACATCTTCGCCTCGATGAAGTGGCAGGGAAGTTACCGTTGGTGGGTTTCTGTCGTCTCGGCATTAGCTGTCACGGCCCTGTTCTATCTGGTTTTCGAGATCGGATTTCAGGTTCCGCTGCTCAAGGGGCCGGTTGAAAGTTGGCTCGGCATCTACTGACCAAGCGACGCAGGCGGTTACTGAGGCCATAAGAACTGTTTCGGAGGATGGACGATGGGCAATTTCGGCTATTTGATGGATGGCTTCGCCACTGTCATCACCATGCACCACATTGTCATCATGATCGCCGGCGTCATGCTGGGAATACTCGTCGGTGTGCTGCCGGGGCTCGGAGCGCCGAACGGCGTTTCGTTGCTCCTGCCGCTCACCTTCACCATGGACCCAATTTCGGCCATCATCCTTCTCTCTTGCATGTATTGGGGTGCGCTCTTTGGTGGCTCGACCACCTCGATCCTCTTCAACATCCCCGGTGAGCCGTCTTCGGTCGCGACTACGTTCGACGGCTATCCGATGGCCAGAAATGGTCAGGCAACCCGGGCACTCACCCTCGCTTTCATGTCGGCCGGTATTGGAGCACTTGCCGGGGTTGTGGTGATCACGCTGCTCTCCAGCTGGGTCGCTCGCTTCGCGCTGCAGTTTTCCTCGCCGGAATTCTTTGCGGTCTATTTCCTGGCTTTTGCGAGCTTCATCGGTATGAGCTCCAACACACCCGCCAAGACACTGGTCATGATGATGCTGGGTTTTGCCTTCGCTACCGTCGGTATGGATACGATTTCGGGTGGACTACGACTGACGTTCGGAATTCCCGATCTTATCAAAGGCGTCTCCTTCCTCGTTGCCGTCATGGGCTTGTTCGGGATCGGCGAATTGCTGTTGACCACGGAGGAAGGGTTTCGCTTCGATGGAATCAAGGCGCGGGTCAGGGCGATCGACGTGCTGAGAACATTGAAGGAGATGCCGCGCTACGGTTGGTCGATTCTTCGATCGACGCTAATCGGTATCTGGATGGGCATCACTCCTGCGGGTCCGACAGCCGCGTCGTTCATGAGCTATGGTTTGGCCCGGCGTTTTGCCAAGGACAAGTCGCAATTCGGCAAGGGCGACCCACGCGGCATCGTTTCACCGGAGACTGCCGACCATTCGGCCGGCACATCTGCATTGCTACCGATGCTGGCCCTGGGCGTTCCCGGCTCGGCGACTGCCGCGGTGATGATGGGCGGATTGATGATCTGGGGTCTGACRCCGGGACCGATGTTGTTCATCGACCGGCCGGACTTTGTCTGGGGACTCATTGCGTCGATGTATATCGGCAATGTTGTTGCCGTTCTGCTGGTGCTCGCAACCGTTCCGCTGTACGCGTCGATCCTGCGGGTGCCGTTCTCGATCGTCGGACCGGTGATCGTCGCTGTCATCTTCTCGGGTGCCTATCAGATTTCCAATTCGACTTTTGATATGTGGCTCGTGCTCGGCTTTGGCATTTTTGGCTATCTTTTCAAGAAGCTGGATTATCCAATCGCTCCGCTCGTCCTCGCGATGGTGCTCGGTGACAAGGCAGAGGATGCCTTTCGTCAGTCCATGCTGATGTCGAATGGTTCGCTGGCCATCTTCTGGTCGAACCCGCTGGTCACGGGAATCATGGCGCTCGGCCTCCTGATGCTTGCCTGGCCAATAATCGCCAAGGCTGCCGGGGTGCGGGGCCTTCGCCGCCGCGCCAGCGAGCATTCAGCCAAGGTTTGAAGGCCTTGGTTCCAGCTGCCCACAAGGATCGATCTCGATGAATTATCATGAATACTTTGCCGGTGCGACCAAACCAGTCGAAGCGTGCATCGTTGGTACCGGCGGGTTTGGCCGCAGTTTTCTGGCACAGAGCCTGCACGTCCCCCTGATGAATGTGCGGATTGCGGTCGATGTCGACAGCGCCACGGCCGCCGCTGCCCTAAAATTTGCCGGGATCGAGGCTGTGGTCGAGTGCCACACAAAGGAAGAGGTCAGCCATGCCTGGACCAACGGTCTTTCGATCGCAGCCGGCGATCTTACGCATGTCATTCACCTGCCATTCGATGTGCTGGTCGAAGCGACTGGCCATCCGGAAGCGGGTGCCSGTCATGCAGAGCTTGCAATTAAGGCAGGCAAACATGTGGCCTTGGTCTCCAAGGAGGTCGACAGTGTTGTTGGTCCAGGCCTGGCGTTGCTGGCTGCCGAAATGGGGAGGGTGGTGACACCTGTTGACGGCGACCAGCCGAGCCTCCTGATCGGCCTTGTTACTTGGGCGGAAATTCTCGGTTTCGAAATCATCTGTGCCGGAAAGTCGAGTGAATATGATTTTGTCTTTGACCCCGCGACCGAAATGCTGACGAGTAACGGCGTTTCTGTTGCTGCTCCCGGATTTGCCGATCATCTCGTTCTTGGGGAGCGAGACGCTGCCGAGCTCGTGGCAGCCAGGTCCCGTGCAGCGTCGAAACTGCCCCAGCGGGCGGTTCCTGACCTTTGCGAGCTCGCCGTCACCTCGCATTCGGTCGATCTTGCCCCTGACCGTCCAGAGCTTCACTGTCCTATTGCCCGGATTTCGGAGGTGCCAACGTTCTTTTCCACGCGGCCCAACGGAGGGCTTCTCGAAGGTGAGCGGCGCATCGATGTGTTCCATTGCCTGCGTCTTCCTGGCGAAGTCAGCTTCGCCGGCGGGGTCTTCGTTGTCATTCGGTGTGGCGATACAGCAAGTTGGGAGCTTCTGGCCGGAAAAGGGCATGTCATCAGCCGCAGCGGTGCGACGGCAATGATCTATCTGCCTCGCCATCTTCTTGGCCTTGAGGCTGCCACGAGTGTTCTCGACGCCGGGCTTAAGAGTGTTTCCAGTGGCTCGCGACGACCACAGCCGCGTTTCGACCTCGTAGCGATCGCCGACGCCGATCTTGAGGCTGGAACAGTACTAGCCGCCGTTGGGCACCATCATTCTATCAAGGACGTTTCGTCGGCACTTGTCCCTGCAAGTGCACTCGAAGCAGAGCAGCCGGCACCGTTCTACCTGATCGCCAACCGTAGGCTGGTCCGACCGGTGACGGCCGGTAGCGCTATACGCCTCGCCGATGTGGCTGCAGACGATTCGATCCTGCTCGACTTGCGCCGGCAGCAGGATGCGCATTTCTTCGCGGCTGCACATGTTGACGTCAAACAGACAGATCACAAGGCCACTATGTTCGCTCGCCTGTAGATACTTGATACCCGCGACAAGACGTGGCAACTTGTGCCGTCAGAACTTCGGTACTGCCGCTCCGTTCCTGTCAACCGATCGTCGTAATTTGTACAAGGGGCAGGCATGGCGAAACGCCAGGATAATCTCAAGCAAGGTAACCCAGCCCCCGTTGCGCATGGCCGCCTCTTCATTACAGGCAGTAGTGGTAGACGGTTACTGAAGCTGCGCGACAGGAGTGGTTGGACATAGTCAGTCCGCTGGATGCGCGATATCTAGGATTCAAGCGATTATGAATCTGTTGGACTTGCAATACTGACTGCACGGAACCTCCGCTGTCGTTAAATCATCTCTTCCGCCTTACGACGGAAAAGCAGAAGTCGCCTTACCTGATCTTTCGGTATGTCGACTTTTTGGTACCAATCAAATCGGCTATTATCAGCCTTTTCAAAGGAAGGTTTATTATCGCATTTTGGATTAAACAGCTTTCCGAATCCGAGGGAGTTGAAAGAACGTCGTCCCTTTAGACTTCAAGTCAAGACTGTAAGGCCAAGGATGCGTCGTTTCGAAAAATTCGTTTGCTGCGATTATTGCGTTTAGTTTATTATGGATTATATTTGACGGAAACAGATAAGGAAAAATAGCCATGACGGTCGCACTCACCACAAATCCACCATCCAAAGATGATGTCGAGCTTGCACGCGCCTCAGGTCAGCGATTGGCTCCGTATGCGCGCAAAGGACTTGCTTTGACATTTCGCGTTCGTGATGCAGAGAACGAAGAAGCTATTGAGCTGCCGGCGGGGGCTGTGAAGCTGCTTATGGCCGTGCTTGAGGATATGGCATCGGGACGAGCTGTTACGATCGTCCCGCAGAACGCTGAACTGACAACACAACAAGCCGCTGACGTCCTGAACGTATCGCGTCCGTTTCTAATTGGCCTGTTGGACGAGAGGAAGCTACCATTCCGCATGGTGGGAACCCATCGCCGTGTTCGTTTCGAAGATGTGCTGAACTACAAAGAGGCGATCGACACGGAACGGCGCAAGGTATTGGGTCAGCTTGCAGCGGAGGCTCAAGAGTTTGGGATGGGATACTAAGCTTTTGGGGCTTTCACAGCCTTTTTGGACGCATCGGTTCTCTATCCGGCTCCCCTACGCGACCTGCTTTTGGAACTTGCTGTTTCTGACCTGTATCGCGCCAAATGGTCGAACACTGTGCATGATGAATGGATCAACGCTTTGCTCAGAAGCAGAGACGACCTTACCAGAGAACGGCTCGAGCGGACCCGCCACCTGATGAACGCCCATGTGCGCGACGCGCTTGTTACAGATTTTGATCAACTCATTGGCATTCTCCAGTTGCCGGATCCTGATGATCGCCACGTTCTGGCGGCGGCCATCAAGGGGCGGGCTGATTTGATCGTCACAGCAAATCTCAAAGACTTTCCCCGCAGCAAGCTCGCACCGTGGGGCATTGAAGCCCAACATCCCGATGAATTCCTAACGCACCAGTTCCACCTTTCGCAGCCGCAGTTTCTGGCCGCCGTAAAAGCGGTTCGCTTACGCCTAAAGAACCCGCCGAAGACGGTCGAGGACTACCTTGATACACTTCGCGCGCAGGGCCTCTTGGCTACAGTCAACGAGATCCAAGCATTTGATCAGTTCATTTAATCGAGGATATTGACCTCACAATCTTGAAGCTGGTGGCAGCACAGGTGGTGTTCTCGGCACGTGCGCCGAAAATCGCATAACGTCTCGTATGGAACGATGGGGTGGCACCCCTTTTGCGGCTGCGCTTCGACATCTGCGCAAGTCACCGTGCGAGAAATTGTCCGGCGAATCGCCTTCTCCAGGCCTTCAAGTTCCTCACAGCCTGCGGGCAGAGCTGTTTCACGCAAACGACATTTTTTAGCCTTCGCGATCTATCCGGCAACTGTATCGCACCAATCCAGTATTCTATAAGGCCAAGATGAATGAAGGCCTGAGTACGAGCGCCGGTTGAACGCTAAAGCAGAATAGAATTTTCGCCTCGCATATGAGGACCACCCAGAAAATCCTATTCCACTGTACTGTAAGCGATATATTGATGGCGCGATGAACGGGAAAATTTCGTCGAGTGACGCCCGGCAACTCTTGCGAACGGACATACCCAACGAAGGTTCTCGCAGTAATCCAAGGACAATAAACTTTCTTCGGTGAAATTCGCCCTCTGCCCACTCTGGCATCAATGGCAGTGATGCTTTCCGGCGGCATTGGACGAGGCATGATCATCAGTCAAAGCGCCCTTGCTTTCCAGTTGGGTTAGTAATTGGATACACGGCGGGAGGAAAAGGAGTCCGTTTTGCTCGAACTTACCTATCCAAATGGCTTTCCGGTGCATGTGAACCCGTATGCCGTCGTCACGATTACCCAAGCCGGCGAGACAACGAATATCGTCACGACCAATGGTGAGTTCTCCGTGAAAGAGGACCTAACCATCGTCTCTCAGAGATGGGTAAACCTCATGTCTCAATACGCGGGCCGTGGCTAATCATTCTGCCGCCAGCCAATCCAGTTTCGAGAACTCACTATCTCCGGTAAGTCGGAGTATGGTTCCCTCTGAAATGTAGTCTCGTGGGCTTTCGCCCATTGATTGCAGCCATCTGCATTGACCGGGAATGGCTTCTACCTCACACATGGGCGCTTTGTTGAACTACTGGATGTAGTTGGCGAGTTCGTGAACGAGCACGCCCAGGTTCAGCCGGTCCGCAAAACGCCAACAACGTACTCACAGCGCGAATGCAGCGTCGCCTCTGTCACGTCGACAAAAGCTCGGCCTCAGAGGTGGCGCCATAGGACAGCAGGTCGCCCTGCCAATTGCTGCGTTTCACAAATTGCTCCCAAGTCAACGCATGTGGATCGATTTTCCGACTCCACGTCAGGTCGCGGTCGGGGGCGTAATAGCCATACTCGACAGCGTATTCCACCATGCCCACCAATTCGCGAACGAGATGCTCGTCGGCGGCAAAATTCGGAAAGTGGCGCAACAAGTCTTCGCGCGAGTAAGCGGAGGCATAGTGYGCCCGCTGCCCGGTGACCCGCACAAAAGTGTCCACCATTTCTTGCGCCGAGAGAAACTCGCCGATCACTGGTAGGGTTTTGCCGGCGTATTGCGTCGGGTGATCGAAAATCTCGCGCACCGCCGGTCCGGCGGCAGTGAGCGGATCACAGAACGGCATGGGTATATGCGGCGGCAAGTATATGGCGAACGTTATGCCGTCCGCCCCGCGCTGCGGCACGTAGTATTCTAGGAAGTTGGTGTAGTAAAACGCCAGGTACACGAACGAACCGCGAATGGGCAAGCTGCGAATGTAGTCCTCCACCTTCGCCTTGTCGGTGAAGTGCGGCGCCCACTTCGTGCCGCCGGTACGCGCTTCGACATTCTCGAGCCCGCTGAAAACCACATGTTCGACGCCAGCGGCCACCGCCGCGTTAGCCAATTCCATGCCGAGGGTAAGCTCAAGTTCCTCCGGCGGCACCTTGACGATGGGCGGCGTCATCAAGAACGCTCCGTACGAGCCGCTCATGGCCGCGGTTAGCTCGGCCTCCATGCCGAGTTCAAGGGGTGCCACCACGACCTCGGCGCCCTTCTGCGCCAAGATTTGCGCGGGCTGGCTATCGCGGCGGCGCGTCAGTGCCCGCACCCGGTAGCGCCCACTGTCGAGTAGGGCCTCGGCGACACTGCGGCCTTGCTTGCTCGAGGCACCGCTACTATCCATTCAATGGATACCAAGCGCCTGGATCTCAATCTGCTGGTCACTCTTGAGACGTTGCTCGTGGAGCAGAACGTGACGAAGGCGGCGGCTCGCCTCAATCTGAGCCAACCGGCGGTAAGTGCCCAGCTAAACCGCCTCAGACACGAGTTCGACGACCCACTGCTAATTCCTGCACAGCGAGGAATGACGCCGACCGCTAAAGCAATGGAGTTGCTCGACCCTTTGCGCCAGGCCCTTGACCAAGTTCGAGCCACGGTTGTTTCCCATAGGAACTTCGACCCGGTTGAAGCCAAGCTAACCGTCTCTATCGCCTGTACAGATTATCTGCAGGCCGTGGTGGTCAAGCCGCTCGTCGTGGAACTTAGGATGCGGGCACCCGGAGTTCGTGTCGCGCTGCGCAATCTGGATGTGCTGCAGTTGGACGCGCAGATGGCGCGGGGTGATGTGGATCTGGCGCTCATGACGCCGCAGGCCGCTTCGCCGAGTCTTCGTACTCGACACCTGTTTGACGAGCGCTATGTGCTCATTGGCCGACGGAAGCATCCAAGACTACGAGAGGGAATCACGGTCGAGGAGTTTGCTGAGATGGACCAGGTAATTGTTTCCCTGGACGGCGGCGGCTTTGTGACGCCAGTGGACAGCGCTTTGGCTGACCTCGGACACAGGCGCAATGCGATGTTATCTGCAGCCTCGTTCTTGTTCGTTCCTGAGATCGTGTCTTACTCGGACTTCGTTGCCCTTGTTCCAGAACGTCTCGTACGCGACCGTGCCGACAAGCTGATGGTAATAGACTGCCCATTTCCCGTCGAAGGTTTCGCAGTGGGAATGGTGTGGCACGAGCGCAGTCACGGACACGGCGGCCAACGCTGGATCCGGGAGGCTATTGTGTCGCTGATGGCGCACACATAAATGGTTACCCTGGCCGGTGACGAAAGCGACGCGCGGCTTAGCGGATTAGGGCCTCCTCGAACGTGCGACTGAGGGGCGGGCATACAACGTATCGACTTGGACTGAGGTTCGGTGGCTAGCGATCTGGCTTTGGCTTCTCGAAACTATCTTCAGTTACATTGAAAGCGCGGATCCGGGGCCGACGGTTCACGTCGACGAGGAAATCGTCCGCGCCGCACGCCGTCTTCTCGACTTTCCCGAGAGCGGTCGACCCGGCTGAATTGCTAGAACCAGGGAGCTTGTTATCCCGCGTACGCCTTGCATTGCAGTTTTTCGCTTTCGAGGATCCTGCAGTTCGCATCCGTTCAAGGCGATCCCTGTCCGAACGGCCGAAGAGGGATTGTAGATATACGCGCTACAACAAGAATCAGCAAAAAGCTCGCTATTATCGGTATTTTCAAAGGAACGTTTATCCATAACTTTCCACTGGGACATGTCGGCGACCGGCACGACAACGCAATCGGCGTCGGCAGTGGTCCCGGTACGGCTTTCTCACCTGAAACGTTCGAGCCGTAGCAGAAGTATTTGCCGTACGGAGCCAAGACGCAAGCCGATAGCAGACGGGCAATGGTTGAAAAGTCCATATCAACCAAGGCGACTGTGCCATCCACGGGTCATTTCAAGGACATGGCCATCAGTTTCCACCATTGCCTTCACAATCGTACTCATGGGTTCTCACCGCTTTTGTCGTGCGAGGTTGGAACACGCGGATCAAGTGAACCAGAGACGCGCAGCAGCCGTTCGATACCCACCGCGGACATAGGACGGGACAGAAGAAAGCCTTGGAGATCATCGCAGCCGATCTGGCGTAGATAGTCACTTTGCTCGGTTGTTTCCACACCTTCCGCTGTCGTGCGAAGACCTTTTGCGTGGGCAAGATTAACAATGGCTTTGACAATATCTTCGTCATTGGCCGAGCGGCCGAAGCCCTGAACAAAGCTTCGATCGATCTTTATGCGATCGACTTCAAGCTTCTGCAGTCGTCCAAGTGACGAAAAGCCCGTTCCAAAATCATCAAGCGCGATGGTCACACCCAATGCGCGAAGCGCCCTGATGTTGTGTTCGCAATGTCCGGCGCTGTCGGTAAGAGTACTTTCCGTAATCTCCAGTTCGAGCCGGCGAGGATCCATACCGATTGCCAATAGCAGTTTCGCAACTTTCATCGCATAGGCCGGATTTCTCAATTCGACTGCCGACACGTTTACCGCGAGGGTCTGGATTGGCCATGATCGCGACTCCGCGCAAGCCTGCCGCAGGACACGTTCGCCCAACGCTTCGATCAGGCCCGCGTCTTCCGCTATGGGTATGAACACTTCCGGCGCAATCCAGCCGCGTTCCGGATGTCGCCAACGCAGGAGAGCCTCAACCCCGGTGATACGCTGATCCTCGGCCGAATAAAGCGGTTGATACTCAACCTTTATCTGGGTTTCCGACTTCACGGCCTTACGCAACTCGCGTTCCAAGGCACGGCGCTGCTGCAACATGGCGTCCATCTCTTTACCAAACACCGCAAACCGGCTTCGACCGGCTGTCTTTGCGTGATAGAGCGCAATGTCGGCCTTTCTGACAAGCTCGTCGCCCGCAGTGCCGTCCAGTGGTGCGGTGGCGACGCCTATGCTTACGCCGATGAAGATATGATTTCCATCGATATCGAACGGATACCGGACAACGGTGATTATTTCCTCACAAAGCGCTTCGAGCACCGAAAGTGCTCCGAAGTTGGGAACAATGATCGTGAATTCATCGCCGCCGATCCGGGCCATGAAAGTCTTCTGGTCGATGATGTCGTTCAGGCGCTTCGTGAACTGCCGGATGAGCTCATCACCCACTGGATGTCCGAGTGTGTCGTTGACCTGCTTGAATCTATCGAGATCAAGATAAAGCACCGCCACCGAGGCATTCCTGATGGTTGACAGTGCCTCATCGAGCTTATCGTTGAAATGTGCCCGGTTGGGCAGACCGGTCAAGGAATCATGCAGTGCGAGAAAGGTCGTCCGCTCTTCGCTTGCACGCAGCTTGGCGGATCTCAGGCGGAGGACCGCGAGGAGGATCGCCATGATGCCCAACATCAACAGCACAATGCCGACAAATGYCGGGCCAATTTGCGTCATGACCGTGGAACCGGGGCGATAGGGCTGCCAGATAAAATATCCAATAGTATTCCCGGCGGTGGACCGAAGTGGATAACTGTATTCGCCCGCTCGCAACGCGTCTTGTAATGAGTATCGCAGGCCATCAAAAAGATAGTCTCGTTCAAGGTCTGCGATGAAGCTCTTGTCCAGATAGCGAACGGACACGTGCAGGTAGGTTTCATCAACCGTCTGTAAAATGTTGCCGCTATCGGAGACGATCGGTTTGACGCTGACGATTGCCGGCCGGCTGCCAAGGGTGACGATTTCCGAGGCGCCTGCACTCAATACCCGGTCACCAAATCCGTCCGGATCGGGATTGCGCAACAGTTCGCGAAGCTTCGACGCAAGCGGGGCGACGCTCGATCTGGCAATGTCGTACACGGAACGATCGATCTGCTTGCCATCAGCAAAGGCGTACAGAACATTGTCTTTTCCGTCGAGGACATAGACCGCATCATGACCAAAATACGTGGTCATCCAGCCGCCAAGATTGTTGCTCAACCACTCCCCATTGTCGGGAGTTTTGACCTGGCGTACCGCCTCATCCCAGACGGTCGCGCTTTCCTGATCATGAGCGACCGAGAACTGCGCCTGCGATAGTACCAAGGCGAGCAGCTGTTCCTGCCGTTCGACAGCAATCTGATCAGTCATGCGACTTGACCACGCGAGCAGCGTGAAAACCGCAAAGCAAACAGCCATGGCAATGCCAAAAATTGGCAAAGTCGCCCTGAATAGGAACTTTGGTGACGTCGGTGCAGTATTAGTCATCAAAGAGGACTCGCATTTGGCCGTTACAAATCAAAGTACTTAATCGAAAAGAGGCGGAGACGATAGCCAGCGCGAGTTTGACAATTTTGCTACCTACGCTCGGGGACTCTATCGCTGATGCTTTAACAATTTGACTGCGATATGTGTTTCCAATCTATCTCGGGTATTGCAGGTCCAAACGGCGTCATTTCGAGCGATCGGTCATTCTGCTGTGGTGCGCTGGTATCTTGCTTATGGGCTAAGCTTAGCTTTGCGCGACCTGGAAGAAATGATGGAAGAGCGCAATACCATTTCGATCATTCGATGGAGCGTAGATGGGTTTTGCGCTTCTCCGCAATTGGATGGCCATTGTCGGAAAGAAAGGCGTGATCGCTTGCGGAGTGGGCATCGCTGGCGTAGCGGTCCAGGAATTCATTGTTCGATCTGAAGTAGCCGCCCGCATCATCGGCAAACAGCAGCGCCAGCAAGCAGAACAACTCTCTTGGAGGGCTGAAGTGGATCCAAAAGGGCGGTGGCTATTACTGTGCAATTCCCGCCTCAAGAGCTAATGACACAGGCAGCAAGCTGGCCGCTAGCGGTCCGCTTGCTGCCGCGGACCCCGATGATGATCTAGCAGGTTGGTTGGAAGATCGCGGAAATTTAGACACAACTCGAACACCGTCTGTATTTTCAAACGAACGTTATCCCCATCGGCCGTCGTGACTCTGGACAGCAAATTTCTCGCCGCGCAGACAACATCTCAATTATTTTCACACGGCGCGAAGCTGACTTGCATGATCGGTACTGGCGCGATTGAAATAGGGGCTTTGGTTTGGCAATTTGGTGGCAGAAATCGCGTCGAAACAGCGTGATAGCAATCTAGAGCCAGTCTTCTCCCGCATGCCGCGTTAGGCACCGCC
>NZ_JBFUMG010000079.1:0-13188 GCF_054049495.1 Phyllobacterium sp. P5_D12
CCTCTATCGCGTCCGCACATTCAGCGCCGCGCCGAAGATAGGGGCCGTCCTCCTTGGGCGGCTTTATTTCGTATCGGGTATGATACGGAACATAAGACTCCTTGCGTTCTCTCATGGCATCACCTCATTATCAGGCGTTCTTAATCCAAGCCTGTCCCATGGCCTCTTCCGCGATCGTTTAACGCGAGCCAATAGGCGAAGCTAGGCACTCAAGTGCGTGGCCCTCTTGCCTCCGAGCCTCCTCGGAGAATCGGCGAAACTCTCCGATGAAGCTAAACTGTCCGGCGTGCCTGAAGTTCCCGCGGGGTAGATCAGTGGGGCTCGACGCTTCCCGTCCTATGCTGAAAGAGAGGCACAACCGTGGGCAGGGCGACGCTGGAGAGTGGCCGGGCCTCAAGGCGAGCGGGCCTGCGATCATCTCGATGAAGATCTCGCGTCGGGTTATGGTTGCATTCTGCACGTAATAGTCGCTGCCGGCTGGCCGAGCGGCGCGACTAGTTCGGCGGACTCTTAAGAGGCCGCTGCGAACYCACCACTTCCCGCATCGTTACTGTAACGTACTTGTTAATTGCCCACCGCAGGATTTCACTGGCCGAAAATACTAACGATCAAACGGTGCCGCTACCCACAAGCTCGGGTTCCGTTGGTTTTGGTCCTGATGTCGGGAAGAACGCTCTCGGCGATTTGAATTCTTGTGACGCGCATAAACATCTTAGAGATTTTGATGCGTCGCACACATCGTCGTGTTTTTTCATTGAAAGCAGAACACAGGAGGAGATCATGCATTTATTAGTTCGGACTGCCCTGGCAGTTGCTGTCCTTACCGTTCCATGTGAGGCCCAGGAAATGTTCAAGAAATTTGGCAAGGCTGCCGGTTGGGACATATTTGTGAATGAGAAGATGGGCCCTGGCTGCCTTATCGCCCGGCAGAATCCCGACGATGGCGCACAGGTGGAGATCGGTATCAATGCAACCGCAAATCTGCGCGGCTATCTGGCGCTTTACTCCAAGAAGCCCGAAAAGATTACCGCAGGTGAACAGCTCTCGGTAGTATTCGACGTCGATGGTGAGAAGTTCACGGGCGTTGCAACCGGCCAGGAGATGGTGGGATTCGACGGTGCATCCGTTCCCTTCAACGATCTTGATTTCATCTACAATCTTGCCAAGAAGAAAAAGCTGACGATCACCGCGAAAGGGCGTCAAACATTAGTGATTGACCTCACCGGTACCGACGCTGCGTTCAAGGCATTGCGCGCTTGTCAAGCCGCTCAGAAGAAGTAGCGGCGTCCATCTGAGGAGAGGGGCCGGTCAAAGCTTCGTGCTTCAGTCTAATGTCGATTCTTTGCACCTCACCGGGGGCGGCTTACAGCCACCCCCCCGAAAACCCTGCCCGGCGCAATCCGGTCACGACCGGCTTGCATCGACGCATGATGTTCCAGAGCAGCCCACTGCGGTAATTTTCGATCATCAATACCACTGGCCCCTGGTCGATGCCAAAGTGATGTGGACTTACCCACCATCCCGTTGGATTGTCGTTGACCGCATAAGTCGGGTTGAATGACGGTTTGAAACCGTAGAGCCGTTTCATGCCAATGTTCATGCGGCCAAAATTACGGATGGTCGGAACGACGATCTCTGGCACAAACGGCAGTGATGCCACGACGACCCACGGCGCGACCGTGCCATCATCCGGGCCGAAAGGAGCTCCGCGGGCGTTGTAGTCGAAGAACTCCCGCTCGACCCCGTCTATCCTGCTAGTGCCCCAGCCGGGCCCGTCGCAGGCGGTAAATCCCCAACAATGCTCTCCATAGCCGGCATATTGCATCGGATTGTGAATCGCATACTGCTGCTGGACAAAGGTTGCATGCCGACTATTTTTGAAATAGTCGCTATCATGTTCGCGCATAAACTCGTCCTGAATGTTGCGAAAGTCTATCCACATATGGGATAGCTGATGCGTGAACAGTGGCCCGGAATAAAGCAGCTCCCGGCCATAGATATTTCTCCATTGGTAAGTGTCAGTGTATGCCGCAAAGCTTTCGGGCGGCAATGGATACGTTGGTGAGCCGAGGCCTATGATGTAAAGCAGCAGGCCCTCGTCGTATCCCCGCCACCGATGGGGAATGAAACCGCTTTCCGGACGCCAACCGTGCGTCAACGTTGCGCGGCCGTTTCGGGCCCAGTTCCAGTCGGCACGCTCGTAAAGGTCCATTGCGAGCTGACGGATTTCCGCCTCATCGGGGGTGTCACGATCAAAATAGGTGGCGACAGTCAAAGCTCCCGCGAACAAAAAGGCCGTGTCGATCGTCGACAACTCGCACTGCCACACACGGCGTCCTGTCTCCATATCCAGAAAATGATAGAAAAAGCCTTTGTAACCGGATGAGTCTGGTTCTGGTCCTTGCGGACATGACATCAGGTAACGCAGTCGCTTGCGGGTGATCTTTGCGGCGTATTCGCGTATTATTATGCCCCGTTCGACAACGACCGGAATGGTCGCCAGTGCCATGCCGATGGCGGCGATACTTGCCGGCGTGTTCGGTTCCGTTTTGTCRCGAACCAGGCCGTTGTCCGGATTTGTGCAGTGAAGGTAATAGAGCAGGGTGGTGAACTGCAGCCGGCCGAGGTCACTGACCATCGGCAGGTGATCGAGATCAACATCGGTAGAGGGGAGCTCGATCATGATCACTAACCGATCGTAACTTGGACGTCGTGCGTGTGACTATCTTCAACAAGCGGGACCCTTTTGTTTGTGACGGGTTCGCCATCCAGCCTCACCGACCGGACGCCTCGGCCGATCCCTTTGGCATTGTCGAAATGGATGCGGTAGGTAGCCGAACCATGCTTATATGTGATCTCATAGGTGGGCCAACTCGTGGGAACGCAGGGCTCAAACCGCAAAAATCTACCTTCCCGGCGCAAACCGAGGATTGCCTCCATGGCAACACGATAAAGCCAGCTGGCAGAGCCGGTATACCACGACCACCCGCCTCGGCCTGTGTGGGGAGGAGCGCCATATATGTCTGCACAGACGACATATGGCTCTACCTTGTAGCGCTCAACCAGATCTCTCGTCGTTCCGTGGCAAATCGGATTGATGAAGTTCCAAAGGGTCAAGGCTAAATCACCGTCACCCTGTAACGCGGTGGCCCAGACGACCCAGGTTGCGGCGTGCGTATATTGCCCACCATTCTCACGAATGCCCGGAACATAGCCCTTGATGTAGCCTGGCTGGAGCACCCCTTTATCAAAAGGGGGATCGAACAGTTTGATTAACTTGTCCTCTTTGAGAACGAGCCGGTCGTGGACCGCTCTCAACCCCTGCGCCGCGCGCCCGGCATCGGCAGCGCCCGAAATGACAGCCCAGGCTTGCGGGAGGGCATCGATCTGGCATTCATCGTTCATGGCCGAACCAAGCGGCGTGCCGTCGTCAAAATATGCCCGGCGATACCATGCACCATCCCAGGCGTTAGACTCGAGAGCCACGCGCAATGCCTCGGCTCGATCACGACACCACTTGGCACGGTACTTGTCCCCACGAGACTTCGAGATTGTCGCGAACGATCTCAAGACCGACAAAAAGAACCATCCGTTCCAGACGCTTTCCCCTTTGCCTTCAGCACCGACTTTGTTCATTCCGTCGTTCCAGTCCCCGGTCCCCATCAGGGGGAGCTGATGGCTCCCAAGTCGATAACCGTGCTTCAGCGCGCGGACGCAGTGTTCGTAAATCGTGGCCGTTTGCTCACTGATGGCTGGTGTGTTGAAGTCTTCCTCCTGGTCGTCCTTAAGAACCGCTGATTTGAGGAAGGGGACCACCTCATCAAGCAGGCCAACATCGCCTGTCGTCGAGACGTAGTGATGAACAACATAGGGAAGGAAATAAAGGTCGTCGGTGATCCGGGTACGCACTCCAACTCCGGATGGGGGGTGCCACCAGTGCTGAACGTCGCCCTCTTCAAATTGGCGTGCTGCCGAGCGCAAGATTTGTGAGCGGCTTTCACCGGGTGCGCTATGGATAAGTGCCATCACATCCTGAAGCTGGTCGCGAAAACCGTATGCCCCGCCGGACTGGTAGTTTGATGTGCGGGCCCATACCCGGCACGCAAGTACCTGGTACAACAGCCATCTATTCATCATCAAATTCATGCCGATATCCGGCGTCGTGATTTGTACCGTGTCCAGAACGTTGTCCCAATCCCTGGATACTGCTGCAAGGCTCTCACCCGCATGGTCGGGGTCGGCGTATTCACGCACAAGTCTCCGGACTTCATCCAGGCTGTCGGCCTGCCCGAGAACAAAGATAACCTCTCTGGTTTCGCCCGCAGGTAAGGCGATATCGACTTTTAGAGCGGCACACAGATCGACCGATGGACCAAAGCGTTCCGCCAGATCAGCTCGTTGCAAGGCGGCAGGACGTGATACGGAACCGTACTTGCCAAGAAACTCTGTGCGGTCGGATGTCGTTGACCTCGCCGCCGGACTGGCGGCCGCGAAGGCGATCTTTCCAGCGAAATCGCCTGACCAGGGGTTTGTCGCGATGATGGCACCTGAATCGACATCGTGGTCGCACACCACTTGCATTGCAGCCTTTTCACGTTGGGTTCCCAGTACCCATTCGGCGTAATAGGTTGCCGTTATCTGGCGGCTTCGGGAGTCCAGGTTATGAAGTCTCAGGCTGATGATCTTGATCGTGTCCTGAGGTGGAACGAAGACTGTCATCTCCTGTTTCAGATGTCGGCTCTGACTGGCGTAGCGCGTATAACCCTGACCGTGACGGACGGACACTGGCGCGGAAGGTCCTATCGGCAGAGGGGTCGGTGTCCAAATTTCTCCTGTTTTCTCGTCCCGCAGGTAAACGACTTCTCCCGGCTGATCCGAAACAGGGTCATTCGACCATGGTGTAAGCCGGTTCATCTGGCAGTTGCCCGACCACGTATAGCCAAGGCCGGCCTCGGTCGTCAGGCAGCCGAAGCTGGGGTTCGCGAGGACGTTTGTCCACGGCGCCGGCGGTAAGGTCGTGGATCCCGATTTGAACCTCCCTACCGTTATAACATACTCGCGCCCACCATCGGAAAAGCCCCCGAATTCATTCCAATAATGCAAATTCTCTGGCGAGGCGGGTGACGGGCCAGCGGTAGCGTCACTCATTCGAGCGGCGAACTCCCCTGGAGGTAACGAAGCAGGTGAAGGTACTCGAGGGAGCTGGTCAGCAAGAGACCCGCCGTTGCCCATTAGAACGAGGCGCGCGGCACCGGTAATTGTCGCCAGGTCGTTCCCTGCAGTACCGCTGCCGGAGACAACGAAAATCCCTCCAGACTTGCCGGTCAATTCCGTTTGCAGCGGCGAGAAAAAAGTCTGCGCCAGTTCCCTGGTACCACCGCCCTCATCAAACAGGACGAGGTCGAATACCAAGCCTCTGCGCCGGCAGAAGTCGTGGGCCGCCACCACTTGGCGAATGAGAGCTTCATCTCGTTTTGCATCGACACTCGCCAACGCGATTGGCAAGTCGCCGGAGATGCCTTGAGCCCAGAGCACATTTGGGTCAAATCGTGCTTGTGGGTGCGCCACCTCCTGCCGCTGGCTGGGATTACCAACCGCCATATATCCGGCCAATAAGTTGGACACCGAAACGTCGCCGGGTGTGAGCCTGAATTCATCGAGCTCGCGCTTGTATCTCTCCAATGATCCGCAGAACGCTTGCTCGACCGCACCGAACTTCGAGTATTGCTCGGCGATTGCCTGGATGGCCGACTGGTTGTCCGCGGCCCCCGTCACAAAGGCGACGTGCGCTTCCGCACCTGGACCAACACGGACTGTCCGTCGTAGGGAGACGATCGGATCGAGGACAGGGCCGGTCGTCCGGGAAAGCGATGTACGGGCGTCAAATATTGCAGGATTGGCCGCAGTGCGTCCTCGGCCGAGGAATCGGAGCCGGTCAGTCTCGTACTCGAGCTCTTGGTCGGTTTGCTGGCTCGATGACGATACATGGATTGCCCAAGTCGGTTTCTCGTTCACATCGCGTGGCCTGCGGCGTGCAAATAAAGCACCAGTCGTGCGGTCGTACGTCGTTTCGACAAATAGTTTGGTGAACGCGGGGTGTGCCTGGTCTGCACGACGATTGTTGAGGCAGACTTCAGCATAGCTTGTCAATTCAAGGGTTCGCTCCCTTGCGCCATGATTGATCATCGTCAGTAAGCGAACCTCGGCGTCGACATCTCCTGCGACACAGACTTTCCAGAAAGTCTCGATGTCGCCTGAATGGCAGCGGAATTCCGCCCTGTCTCCGTGAAAGGCGTGTTCCCGGATTATGCCCGGCTCAACGATCGGTTGCTTTCCGATCGACCACAGGCTGTTGTCAGCCAGATCCCGAACGTAGCAAAACTGCCCCCAGCAATCGCGCGTGAAGTCCGCTTGCCACCGCGTAACGTCAATGCCCTGCCAGCTCCCGTAGCCTGCGCCCGCTGCCGTGGTGAAGACACTGTAACGGCCGTTGGACAGCAAGGCGACGTCGGAGTTCGTTTCCGCCAGATCCGGAATTACATCGTGTCGTACCGTCTCGGGCTCACTCGCTGACACAGGAACCTCCATTTGACTGGGTTGCGGCTAGCTCAGGCGTTGTCTCCTTCCGTCGAGGTCCGGGTCGACTTGCCCTTTCCACCTTTCGAGCCCCATTTCCAGCCGCTTATTGCGGGCATGTCGTCGCCGTATCTCTCAATATATTGCCTGTGTTCGACCAGCATCTCGTGAATTGCCTGTTTGAAATAGGCAGCGCGAGCGCCCAATTGCGGGAGCCTGTCAATAACGTCTTCGACCAGATGGAAGCGGTCGATTTCGTTCAAGACCGCCATGTCGAACGGCGTCGTCGTCGTTCCTTCTTCCTTGTAGCCGCGGACGTGCAGATTATTATGGTTCGTCCGGCGGTAGGTGAGTCGGTGGATCAGCCATGGATAGCCGTGGAAGGCGAATATTATTGGCTTGTTCTTGGTGAACAGGGCGTCAAAATCGGCATCCGACAATCCGTGCGGATGCTCCTTCTGCGGCTGGAGCTTCATGAGGTTCACGACGTTGATGACGCGGACTTTCAATTCCGGAATGTGCTCCCGGATCAGCTCGACTGCGGCCAAGGTCTCAAGAGTTGGTACATCGCCGCAACAAGCCATCACCACGTCGGGCTCAGCGCCCTTGTCGTTGCTTGCCCATTCCCAGATACCCACGCCCGCATCGCAGTGCTTGACAGCTTGATCCATTGTCAGCCACTGCGGTGCGGGCTGCTTGCCGGCCACCACGACGTTGACATAGTTGCGGCTGCGCAAGCAGTGATCGGTGACCGATAGAAGCGTATTGGCGTCCGGCGGCAAATAGATGCGAATGACCTCTGCCTTTTTGTTGGCCACATGATCGAGGAATCCTGGGTCTTGGTGGCTGAAACCATTGTGGTCCTGCCGCCAGACGTGTGAGCTCAGGAAGTAGTTGAGCGAGGCGATTGGCCGCCGCCACGGAATATGGTTGCACACTTTCAGCCACTTGGCATGCTGGTTGAACATCGAATCGATAATGTGGATGAAGGCTTCATAACAGGAGAAAAATCCATGCCGGCCGGTAAGCAGATAGCCCTCAAGCCAGCCTTGGCATTGATGCTCGCTGAGTACCTCCATCACGCGGCCGTCCGGTGACAGGTGATCGTCCTCCGGATAAATCTCTGCCATGTAGCAGCGATCGGTGACCTCCAGTACATCCTGCCATCGATTTGAGTTGTTCTCATCTGGACTGAACAGGCGGAAGTTCTTGCTGCGCATGTTCATTTTCATGACATCCCGGAGGAACTTGCCCATCACCCGCGCAGACTCGGTTATGGTCCGCCCTGGCGCGGGAACGGATACGGCATAGTCCCGGAAGTCGGGCATTCTCAGGTCGCGCAACAGCAGACCGCCATTGGTCTGCGGGTTGTCGCTCATGCGACGATGTCCCAGCGGAGCAAGCTCTGCCAGTTCAGGTTTGAACTGCCCGTTTTTGTCGAACAGTTCCTCGGGCCGGTAACTCTGCATCCATTTCTGGAGAATTTTGATATGTTCGGGCTTGTCCATGTCTCCCATGGGGACCTGATGCGCGCGCCAGTAGTCCTCGCACTTCTTCCCATCTATCTCGGCTGGGCAGGTCCAACCCTTCGGCGTGCGGAAGACAATCATCGGCCAGGCAGGACGTTTCAGGTCGCCCTTGGCGCGGGCATTCTTCCAAATTCTCTTGATTTCCGTCACGGCCGTATCCAACGCACCGGCCAGCTGCTGGTGCACACCCTCCGGATCATTGCCTTCGACGAAATAGGGCGCGTAACCCATTCCCTCGAAGTATTTCTGCAATTCGCTCTTGGGAATGCGAGCAAGGAAGCATGGATTGGCGATCTTGTAGCCATTCAGGTGGAGGATTGGCAGTACGCATCCGTCGCGCGCGGGGTTCAGGAATTTGTTGCCGTGCCAGCCGGTCGCAAGTGGCCCTGTCTCGGCCTCCCCATCGCCCACAATGCACGCGACAATCAAGTCCGGGTTGTCGAACGCCGCCCCGTAGGCGTGGCTGAGGGCATAGCCCAATTCGCCGCCCTCATGTATGCTGCCAGGTGTTTCCGGGGCTACGTGGCTGGGGATGCCGCCGGGGAAGCTGAACTGCTTGAACAGCCTCCTCATGCCTTCAGTGTCCTGGCTGATATTGGGATAGAACTCGCTGTACGTCCCTTCGAGATAAGCGTGTGCAACAAGCGAAGGTCCGCCGTGTCCGGGTCCAATAACATAGATCATGTCGAGATCATCACGTTTGATCACGCGATTCAGATGGACGTAGAGCATGTTCAAACCTGGCGACGTGCCCCAGTGTCCGAGCAGCCGTGGTTTGATGTGCTCGCGCTTTAACGGCTCTTTCAGCAGCGGATTGTCGAGAAGATAGATCTGGCCCACCGACAGATAGTTCGAGGCGCGCCAATAAGCATCCATTGACTTCAGTTCTTGGGCAGAGAGTGGATTTTTACCCGCTGAACTCGCTTCACTCGAGACCCGAGCACTACTTGCAGTTGTAAGCGAAACCATTGTTGCCTCCCATTGAGGACCCAGGCGGTTGGCGGGTCCCGTGGCTCAATTTCGATCTGCGCTTTTGTTTTTATGTGAAACGTTCCGGAAACTTGCCCGGCAATCAAATTTGGCTGCGCTTCCGCTAATAGCGTTGAAGCGCTTTACCGCGCACGCGTCATCCGACGTACACAAATCCTCGTGCACTTGGCAGCTGTGAATTATACACGACTTAGACGACTTCGTCGCGTTCGATATGTATTTTATAGTTCAGTGACTGAAACAGCTCTCCAGTCTCTCACAACATAAGTTTGTGTTCAGGCGGATTCGTTGTCCAAGCCCATTTGCCCTTCTGGTTGCAGGTCAAGATCGCGTCGTACAGACCCTCAGCCCCGCGGGCCGTCCCGTTGTTGAGATAGGTGATTGAATGCTCGGAAAGCGTGTGAAGGATTTTGCGGAATTCGTCGGCCCCGAGCGTTGTGTCGAGCCGGTCAAGGAAGACAAACCGAGGCCTCGCGAGAATAATACCGATCAAGGCCAACAGCTGTTGCTCGCGCAGCGAAAGCACCGCGTCCCAGTCGCTTTCTTTGTCTAACCCGCTTGTTTGGCCTACATCGAGATTGAATTCATTTAAAAGATGCAGAATTCGGTCATCCGAAATGTCGGCCGACTTATCCGGAGGCACGAGAGTCTGCCGCAATGTACCTGGCATCAGATAGGGTTGCTGTGGGAGAAACAGGATGCCGCCAGCGTCAGGGCGGAAGATGCGGCCGCTACCTGCGGTCGGAATACCCGCCATCGCCTTGAACAAAGCCACGCTCCCTGCTTGATTTGGCCCTGTGATCAGCACCCGGGTTCCTAGCCCGATAGATACCGACAAATCCCGAATGAGAGGTTCGCCGTCTGTCGATGACGGCAAGAACAGATGCTCAAAACCAACAGCGCCTTCGTCTTCGACAAACTGGATGGCCAATGGCGAGCCGGGTGCATGCGACTGTTCGATAGCCTGAAGAAGGGAGCTAAGGCGGGAGACCACTGCCGCGAAGGTAGAAATTGACTGGAACTGCGTGACGATCAACGAAAACGCACCCACAAGCAACGCGAAGGCTGCGGCCGACTGGGTAATGACGCCAAATTCGGCATCGCCTCTGATGAAAGCGGGAGCGACAATCAGGGCAGGGATGATCTGGATCAGCCAATTGTAACCTGTCGTAAAGAAACCGACGTTCCGATTGATGGCCGTGACTTGGCGAAAGTTTGCGATCGCCTCGTCCAGGCGCTGCAATAGACGTGCATTCTGCTGCTCCTCACAACGCGCCACCATGACTGCTTCAGCTCTCTCTCTAACGTGAATTAGACCGGAGCGGAAACCGGCCTCCTTGTCGAGTTGGTCATAGTTCAGCTTGATGAGAGGGCGGCCGAGGGTAATCGTCACATAAGAGCCGCACGCGGCATAGAACACCGCCACGACAAACAGCAAAGGACTGATGGACCATAGCACGCCCGAAAAGGCCAGGATTGTGAGTGCGCTGTTGAATACCATAAGGATAAATGAGAGCGTGGTGATTGTGAAGGCACGCACGTCATCAGCAATCCGCTGATCGGGATGCGTGAGTGTCCCCCAATAACCCAGGTGAAAATAGGTTGCATCGGCCAGGTAAAGTTTGACTGCCCGCCGGGTGAGGAACTCCCTCCAAAGCAGCGCCAAACGCTCTTCAGTGAATCGCGCAAAGACGGCAACGACGGTGGAGGCCGCGAAGACCCCAATGTAGAAGATCGCTTGCTGGATAAATTCCGCCGATTTTCGGTCCGCAATAGCAGTCATAAAATTCCTGCCAACGTAGCTGTTAACGACATTCAGTGCGTTAATTCCGCACAACAGAAGGACCAAGCCGACAAGCAGCCATCTCGCTTTTATTCCGGCCTCGGAGGTCATAAAGATCTTGACCGCGCGTACAAAGCGAACTGCTGTTGTCTTGAGGGGAGTTTCCTGTTTATCCATGACGTCCCTCGGCATTTTGATTGAATTAAGTTGCACACCGCTCATCCGGCGGTGAGGACGCGGCGGGACGGACGAGAAGGCCGATAGCCTCGTACTTGCCCACCAAATTCTCTGGACCAGGGCGCGCTGGCGCTCCGGTGGGATGCTTACCCTGGGAAGCGGGTCGATTCAGTATGCTGGCGATCAGACTTCACCCCGCAAGATACCCGACTTCTGTCCAGGACGTCACAGTATCCTAATGACCACCGGACCGCGCACCCTCATCCCACCATAGTTAGGTCCGCGACCAGCAACGACGGTTTCGAAACCGATCGGTGCCGAGTTTTATAAAAGCTTCGCAAAGGTCCGGCGTTCTTGGCGGATCGAAACTATTCACAGAGTTTGATTTTATCTTTTTTTCCTGACCATGACCACAACGGCAACATGGACTCTATCGTTGTCGGAACGGGGGGGCGCGCGTTCGTTTTCGACTATCGCACGCGAAGCGCAATGCCTAACCTGTTTGGATCAAGCAGGTCGCGACGCAAGGTTCGCGCTCACGATGAATGCCACATCTAAGACACGGTGGCGCTGCCTATTGGTTGCGTCATGTGCTAAGAAAGGTCCGTTGCGGCCAAGAAATGTGCATGGTGTTTGCCGACCCGCGTCTCCGGACTGCGCCGACAGAAGAGGAGTGATCAATGGACACGATTCTCGTCGTCAATGCTGGCTCGTCTAGCCTCAAATTCGAGGTGTTCGCCGTCGGTACCACCTTGGTGAAGCTGGTTAAGGGCCAAGTGGAAGGCATTGGAACCGCGCCTCACTTTACGGTCAGGAACGCAAACGGTGAGCAGGTCGTGGACAGGAGTTACACATCCGAGGATGTTCCAGACCTCGCCGCGGCCATGCATCATGTCGGAACGTGGTTACGGGGACAACATGAGGGTCGGCTTGTCGCGATTGGTCATCGGGTCGTCCATGGCGGGCCGGACTACGCACGTCCGGTACGCGTTGATCAACACGTACTCGAGGATCTTGAGCGGTATGTACCGCTTGCACCGCTTCACCAGCCCAACAACCTCGCTCCCATCCGGACATTGCTGGAGCGCCTGCCAGACCTCCCGCAGGTTGCCTGCTTTGACACTGCGTTTCATTACGGGCATGACCCTGTAACGGATCACTATGCAATACCCGCACATTTTTTTGCGGAGGGAGTACGGCGATACGGCTTCCACGGGTTATCTTATGAATATGTGGCAGGTCGTCTTAGGGAGATTGCACCGGATGTTGCCAAGGGACGCGTGATCGTTGCGCATCTTGGCAGTGGGGCTTCGATGTGTGCTTTAAGGGACGGGCACAGCCTGGAGTGCACGTTCGGATTCACGGCCCTTGATGGGTTGCCTATGGGGACGCGATGCGGGCAGATCGATCCTGGCGTTCTGCTCTATCTTATCGAACAGGGCGGGATGACCTCGTCAGAACTGCAGGACATGCTCTACAATGAGTCCGGGCTTAAAGGATTGTCCGGCATGAGCAACGATGTGCGTGATCTTCTGGCAAGCAACGATGCTCGCGCCGCGTTAGCGCTTGACCATTTCGTCCATCGGATCAGTCTCAATGCAGGTGCGCTTGCTGCAGCGCTGGGTGGTCTTGAGGCGTTCGTGTTCACTGCTGGAATCGGCGAGAATTCGCCAATTATGCGCGAGCGGATCGCAAACAAGCTTAGTTGGCTGGGGGCGCAGTTGGATCCTGCGCGTAACGAAAGCGGAGAAATCCTTGTCTCGAAAGCCGATAGCCGGATCGCACTCTATGTGGTGCCTACGGACGAAGAATTGATGATCGCCCAGCATACGCTTGGTATGGTTGCTGTATAGAGACAGGATCGTCCAGGCCGTGACCACCACACGGGGGAGAACGTCATCGAATTCTTTGCCGAAATGGGCTATTTTGTGCTTAGGCGAGCAAGCCATACTACGCTGAAGGACAATTGCGGCCGATCCGCGAGGCGGCTTGATCGCGTTCCTTTACATGCAGGCCAATGGCAATTCGCCGACGGTGGGGCTCTCACGACCCATCCGGAAAAAGACGTTCTCTAACGCACCTTATCGAATGGAGGACCAGATGGCACGTATCACACTCAGACAATTGCTCGAC
>NZ_JBFUMG010000080.1:0-13155 GCF_054049495.1 Phyllobacterium sp. P5_D12
GTGCGTGCGCTCCTATGTGCATCGGGGGACGCCGGAGCGCCCAGGGCTGGTGCTCGGCCTTGATCGCGGCGGCTCCTGCCTCGGGATGGCGTTTCGCGTGCCTGGCGATCTTGAGGACGAGGTGGTCGCCTATCTACGAGAGCGCGAGCTGGTCACGAATGTCTATCTCGAACGGCGGCTGGGCATACAGCTCGAAGACGGGCGCAAGGTCGAGGCGCTGACCTATATCGTTGACCGCAACCATGTTCAGTATGCGGGCAGGCTTTCCGTAAGCGAAGCTGCAACGGCTGTGCGCGGCTCTGTGGGGCAATCGGGCCGCAATGAAGACTATGTGCACAGCACGCTCGAGCACATGCACAAGATGAAGATCCGCGATCACTGGATGGAAGCGGTCGTCGCGGCAGTCGATCGGTGATTCACGCCATGGCGGCCTGCAAACCGCGTTTTTCTGCGCTCCGGTGCTCACGTACCAGAATGTACGCTGCGCTCCGGTGCTCGAAAACCACCGTTTTCGCCTCGCCCTGACGTGAATCCAGACAGGCCCTGTAACCTACAGGCCGGTCGCTGTATCGACAAAATGGGCGGCGTCATCGCTGGACCAATCGGCCGGACCGTTCATCGCCGCAATCTGGCAGCCCTCCTTGTCGACCAGCATGGTCACCGGCAGGCCGAAAGCGAGGTTCTTGCGCTTCAGATCGTTGAATACCCCCATCGATGGATCGCGATAGAGCTGCAGCGACTTGACGCCGATCTCGCTCAGGAACGCCCTCGGCTTCTCGTCGTCGCCCGTATCGATGTTGATGGTCACGACCTGGAAATTGTCGCTGCCCTTCTTCGTCTCCAGCGCATCGAGGGCCGGCATTTCTTCGCGGCATGGCACGCACCACGTTGCCCACAGATTGACGAGAAGCGTCTTGCCCTTGAAATCGGCGAGGCGGGCAGGCTTTCCATCGGGAGCGGTGAAAGTCAGAGACGACATCGATTGAGGTGAGTCCGCGCCGCGCATGGCCGCGATGGCCCCGACGGCGGCCCCGTCTATCTTCTTGGCATTCGCGGTTTTCAACGCGCATTGATCGGACGCGTTTGTGCCGGCGACAATATTGCCAGAAGGCCGCTCCATCACGTATACCGCAACCGCACCGGCAAGAATGCCTGCGAGTGCTGCAGACAGGATGATCTTCCTGCTGTTGTCGCGTGGCGTTTTCTGCGTTTCGTTGCCGTCCGTCATTTTACTCTTCTCGCTTCTCACCCAAGGCGCTACCCATGTCCGACAACAAGAACAGCAATGAAATGTGGGGAGGCCGTTTTGCCTCGGGTCCCGCCGCGATCATGGAAGAAATCAATGCTTCCATCGGCTTCGACCAGAAACTCTACGCCCAGGACATTCAAGGTTCGCTTGCCCATGCTGCCATGCTTGCGAAAACCGGCATAATAGGGGCGGACGATCACGACAAGATCGCAAAGGGCCTGAACACGATATTGTCAGAGATAGAGACGGGAAAATTCACGTTTTCGCGCAAGCTCGAAGACATCCACATGAATATCGAGTCGAGACTGGCTGAACTGATCGGCGCACCGGCAGGCCGGTTGCATACGGCGCGCTCGCGCAATGATCAGGTCGCCGTCGATTTCCGCCTCTGGGTGAAGGCGGAATTCGAGAGGACGGCGATTGCCCTGAAGAAGCTCATCGAAGCGTTTCTGAAGCGTGCCGAGGAGCATGCAGCGACGTTGATGCCAGGCTTTACGCATCTGCAGACGGCGCAGCCGGTCACCTTCGGTCACCACTGCATGGCCTATGTCGAGATGTTCGGCCGCGATTTGAGCCGGGTCCGGGACGCCACCCTCCGCATGGACTATTCGCCGCTGGGTGCCGCGGCGCTGGCCGGGACCGGCTTTCCGATCGACCGGCACATGACCGCCAAGGCGCTCGGCTTTCGCGAGCCGACCCGCAACTCGCTCGACAGTGTTTCGGATCGCGATTATGCGCTGGAGTTTCTTTCGACCGCCGCGATCACCGCGACGCACCTGTCTCGCCTCGCCGAAGAGATCGTCATCTGGTCGACACCGCAGTTCGGGTTCGTGCGCCTGTCCGACAGTTTCTCCACCGGCTCATCGATCATGCCGCAGAAGAAGAATCCCGACGCTGCTGAACTGGTGCGCGCCAAGACCGGGCGCATAACCGGCTCTCTCGTCGGTCTCCTGACGGTGATGAAAGGCCTGCCGCTGACCTATTCCAAGGACATGCAGGAAGACAAGGAAGCCGTCTTCGATGCGGCCGAAACGCTGGAATTATGCATTGCCGCGATGACCGGCATGGTTGGCGACATGACCATCAACACCGCCGCAATGAAAAAAGCGGCCGGTTCAGGTTACTCGACGGCGACCGATCTTGCCGATTGGTTGGTACGCGAGCTCGGGCTGCCCTTCCGCGAGGCGCATCATGTGACCGGACGCGCAGTGGCACTTGCCGAAGAGAAGAAAGCCGAGCTCGGCAAGCTGTCGCTAGAGGATCTGCAAGCGATACACCCCGGCATCACCGATGCGGTGTTTGGCTATCTGACGGTCGACAAATCGGTGCGCAGCCGCAAATCCTATGGCGGTACGGCACCGGGTGAGGTGCGCCGCCAGATCAAATTCTGGCAAAAGCGTATCGCAAAGCTCTAAAACAATATTGGCCGGCGATGGGGGTGCAAAGAGCGCCTTCATACGCTAGACAGAGTAAACGCCATTCGGGATCAAACTTATGACGAGCCGTTCTTTTTTGACGACAATACTGATGTCGATTGCAATTTTAAGCGCTGTCTCGGCCTGTGGCCGAAAAGGCGATCCTGAGCTGCCGCCGGCTTCCGTTACGACGATGCCCGGCGAGCCGAAGACCGAAAAACCGCCGGTTCAGGACAAGCGTTTCATCCTCGACCCGTTGATCTAGGCACGTACGTGAACCATTTCGACTATAAAGACGGCGTCCTTCATGCTGAGGGCGTCAGCATTCCCGACATCGCCAAGGCGGTCGGAACGCCTTTCTATTGCTACTCCACCGCGACGATAGAACGGCATTTCAAGGTCTTCTCGGCGGCATTCGCCGATATGGATACGCTCGTTGCCTACGCGCTCAAGGCCAATTCCAATCAGGCCGTCCTGAAGACGCTGGCTCGCCTTGGTTCAGGCGCCGACGTGGTCTCCGAGGGCGAGATGCGCCGCGCACTCGCTGCAGGCATCCCGGCCAACAAGATCGTTTTTTCCGGCGTCGGCAAGAAGCCCGGCGAAATGGATTATGCGCTGGCAGCAGGCATTCATTGTTTTAATGTCGAATCCGAGCCGGAGCTGGAAATACTTTCCGGGCGCGCGGTTGCTGCCGACAAGATTGCGCCGGTATCGCTACGCATAAACCCGGATGTGGACGCCAAGACCCACAAGAAGATTTCCACGGGCAAATCCGAGAACAAGTTCGGCATTCCGCTTGCGAAGGCCACCACGATCTATGCGCATGCCGCCAAGCTGCCCGGTCTCAAGGTCACCGGCATCGACATGCACATCGGCAGCCAGATCACCGATCTCGAGCCGTTCGACAATGCGTTCCGGCTGCTGGCCGAACTGGTTGCGCAGTTGCAGGCGGACGGCCACGATATCAAGCATGTCGATCTCGGCGGCGGCTTGGGCATTCCCTATCATTTCGACAATAACCCGCCACCGCTGCCAGATGCCTATGCGCAAATCGTGCAAAAGCACATCAAGCCCCTAGGGCTGAAAACCATTTTCGAACCGGGCCGTCTCATCGTCGGCAATGCCGGTATATTGGTCAGCGAGGTGATTTACCTCAAGGAAGGCGATGCGCGGAATTTCATCATCGTCGATGCGGCCATGAACGATCTCATCCGTCCGACGCTTTACGACGCCTTTCATATCATCCGCCCGGTCAAGGAGCCTGCGGCCAACGATCCGCGTATTCGCGGCGATGTCGTCGGTCCGGTTTGCGAAACCGGCGATTATCTTGGCCTCGATCGCGATCTGCCGCGCCCGGCTCCCGGCGATCTCATCGCCATTGGAACGGCGGGTGCTTACGGCGCAGTACAGGCCGGCACCTATAACACGCGTCTGCTCGTGCCGGAGGTTCTGGTCAATGGCGACCGATTCCATGTGGTGCGGCCCCGCACTACCTATGACGAACTGATCGGTTTGGATTCGGTGCCGGAGTGGCTTTAGCAGTCCTAAGAAAGACCCCTCCCTGCTGCTACGCAGCCTCCCTCCCCACAAGGGGGAGGGTAGGGCCGTTGCACCTTTGATGCACGTACATGCAAATCTCCGGGGTATATGCGCTAGCGCCTGACCCTCCCCCTTGTGGGGAGGGACGGAGCGAAGCGACGGGGAGGGGCATCTCGTCCTTCTACACAAAACTATGATCGCATTTTTACCCCGAGGCCTCGCCTTTGCCACGATGAATGGTATTGTTCTATGATGCCAGCACCGTCGATGCCGGCAAGATGGAGTGTGTATGACCGATCAACACCCCGACAAACGGGACGCTGAAAGGTTCAGGTTCGATATTTTCAAAAGTATCGATCGCCTCCGTTTGTCTGCATGGTTGACCGTTGTTTTTGAACGTCTGTGGCCGCTTGTACTGCCACTGTTGCTTTCCATTGCCGTTTTCCTGTGCCTGTCCTGGTTCGGTATTTTCCGGATAATTCCGGATGCGTTGCGACTGGCGTTGCTCGGGCTCTTTGTTCTCTCTCTGCCTCTCTGCCTCTATCTCCTGCTCAGATTCCGTCTACCCGATCACTCGGAAATCAGCCAGCGGCTTGAAAGCGTCAACACGCTCGATCACCAGCCGATCACCATCCAGTCGGAAGAGCTCGTCAACAAGAGCATTGATCCGTTTGCTCAGGCGCTGTGGGACGAACATCGCAAGCGCATGGCCGAGCGCATCCAGCATTTGAAGAGCGGCCTGCCGCAAACCCGTATTCCGGAACGCGATCCTTGGGCGTTGCGCGGCGTTGTCGGCCTGCTTCTCGTTGTCGCGTTTGCCTTTTCCGATGGCCCGCTCGGCGGCCGCATCAACGATGCGTTCCGCAGTCATAGCAAGAGCGAAGCCATCCCGCCCCGTATCGATGCCTGGGTAACGCCTCCACGCTATACGGGACGCGCACCGCTCTTCCTGACAGCGGCAGCCAATGACGAAGAAAAGCAGTTCACCATTCCGCAGGACAGCACGCTCATCGTCCGCATTATCGGCGGCAGCGGATCGGAGAAGGTCACCCAAACGTCGATGGACGGGGAGGCAACCGATATTGCGGCGAAGGACCAAGGCAAGCCGGAAGACAATCCAGCAACCGCCAAAGCCCGGCCGCGTAATTTCGAACTGCCGATCGGTGCCAACAGCACGGTCAGCCTGTCCGATGATGGCAACCCGCTTGCCGAATGGGCGTTTTCAGTAACGCCGGACCAGCCGCCTTCCATCCGTTTCACCAAGGATCCTTCCAGTGCCGCAAATGGCACGATGGAGGTTTCCTACGAAATCAAGGATGATTACGGCGCATCGAGTGCGGTAGCGCAAATCGAGCAGGCATTGCCTGCCGACAAGGATGCGCGGCCACTCTACAAAGCGCCTGACCTGCCTCTGGCACTGCCGCGGCGCGGTGATCAACCCAAGGAAACCACAACCACCAAGGATCTCACCGAGCATCCATGGGCTGGTTCCGAAATTCGTATGACCCTGGTCGCGACTGATGACGCGAAACAGGAAGCCAGAAGCGAGACCAAGACGTTCGTCATGCCCGAACGCCCCTTCGCCAACCCGCTGGCCAAGGCTGTCGTGGAACAGCGCCGCATCCTGGCGCTCAACGCCAATGCGAAGCCGCAAGTGCTCGATATGCTGGATGCGATCACCATCTGGCCGGAAGAGACTATCAAGAACGCATCTCATTACCTCGCTTTGCGCAGCGTGCGCTCGCGGCTCAATCTTGCGCGCAGCGATGACCAGTTGCGCGATGTCGTCGCCTATATGTGGCAAGTCGCGCGTGGCATCGAAGATGGCGCGCTTTCGGACGCCGAGCGGCGCCTGCGTCAGGCGCAGGAAGCCTTGAAGCAAGCGATCGAACAGGGTGCAAGCCAGGAAGAAATCGAAAAGCGCATGAAAGAATTGCGCAGCGCCATGAACGAGTATCTGCGCGAATTTGCCCAGAAAGCCCAGAAGAATCCGAATATGGCTCAAATGCCAAATCCTAACGCGATGGAACTGCGGCAGGAGGACATAGACCGTATGCTCGACCGCATCGAGGATCTGGCCAAGCAGGGAGCGAAGGATCAGGCGCAGCAACTGCTTTCCGAACTCGAAAACATGATGAACAATCTGCAGATGGGCCAGCAGCAGCAAAACCAGCAGGGCCAGCAAGGTCAGATGCGTCAGCAGATGGACAAGCTGGGCGAACTGATGCGGCGCCAGCAGGAGATGATGAACCAGACCAACCGGCTTGAGCAACAGCGTCAGAATGGCATGCAGCAGGATCAGAGCCAAAGCCAGCAGGGTCAAAACGGCCAGGAGGGTCAGCAAGGCCAGATGTCCGAAGAGGATATCGCCAAGGCCCTGCGCGGCCTTCAGGAAGGCCAGGGCAAGCTGCAGTCTGATCTCGAACAAATGATGAAAGATTTGAAGGGGCTCGGCATCAATCCCGGTGAAGGTTTTGGTGATGCCAACAAATCCATGGGCCAGGCGGGAAAGGCACTGGGCGATGCGGATGGCGGCCAGGCGGTTGACCGGCAGAGCAACGCGCTCGATGCCTTGCGTCGCGGCGGGCAGGACATGATGAAACAGATGCAGCAGGCCATGGGTCAGGAAGGCCAGACCGGCGGACCCAATGGACAGCAGCAGCAAAATGGCAGGCTCGATCCGCTGGGACGGCAACGTTCCAGGGGAGATTTCTTCGACGACTCCAAGAATATCGTCCCCAAAGATCTGGATATTCAGCGGGCGCGCGAAATCCTGGACGAAATCCGCAAGCGCCTCGGCAATGCGCTGAGCCCTCAGATGGAAAAAGACTATCTGGAGAGATTGCTGAAGTTTGATTGAATTTAGCGCAGTTGCATAAGGTTTGGCGCCATACCCTCCCCCTTGTGGGGAGGGAAGCTGCGAAGCAGCAGGGAGGGGCTTTTTTTATAGCAGCAAGCAAGACCCCTCCCCGAACCTGCGGTTCGTCCCTCCCCACAAGGGGRAGGGTAGGGACGTCGAGCTAATCCACCACCACACCCACATAGGGCAGTTGCCGGAAGGAATGGCCGACGTCCATGCCGTATCCCACCACGAAATAATCCGGGCATTCGAAACCTTTGAAATCGGCTTCGATATCCGTCTTGCGCTTGACGCTCTTGTCGAGCAAAACCGCAATGGAAACGCTGCGTGCGCCGCGCTCCAGCATGAGCTCCCGGGTGAACTTCAGCGTTTTCCCGGATTCAAGAATATCGTCGATCAGAAGCACGTCGCGGCCATGCACATCGCTGTCGATATCGCGGAGCAAACGCACTTCGGTGCTTTCCGTGCCCTTGCCATAGCTAGATACCGTTATGAACTCCACGTCCGGTTCCGCTCCCGCATCATGCATGGCGCGGATGAGGTCTGCGGCGAAGATGAAAGATCCCTTGAGGATCGAGATCACCAGCAAGTTTTCGAAATTGCGGGCGACGATCGCTTTGGYAAGGTCGAGGTTCCGCTCCGCGATTGTCTCGGCGCTGAAAAGGACCTCGATAGTTTTTCCGCCGACTTTTGGCATGCAGTTTTTTTCCGGTTAACGATATGCAACTGCTATAGCCCGATCGCCGCCTGGAAATCTAGCGCGCGAGTTCGTTCTTATGTGCAACGGAACCTGTGGTCAGCATCGGATCGTCAGCGGGTGACGCTCCGGACATTAATGTATGGCCGCCGGTTATCCAGAAGACCGAAACTGCAACCAACGCGACCACTAGCCAATAGCCGAAGCCCGGCCCCTTGAGTTCTGTGGTTTCGCGCGCATGCAATATCGTCATCGCTTCGTCGCTGGGCAACAGGCGTTGCCATGTCTCAGCCCCAGCCCCAGCCTCCTTGGTGACAGGACCGCGCGCCAATGTCTCGAAATCGACATCCTCCGCACCACCCTTGTCGATGGAAGGCACAGCATTCAAACTCAGATTATCTTTGGTTTCCATTGTATCGATCTTTGCAAAATACGGTTTTGGCATCGTCTGCCCTCATGCAGACAATTTTTTCCGAATCATGGGGCAGCCTATCCCACAAAAATTAATGTTTTGGCCGATGCCCGGCTGCGTTTGATGGGTGGCCAAATCCGTCCACACAAAATAGAACACGCATGGACACGAGATTGGAAAGTTACGCTTGATTCGCTTTGAGAATGTCGGTTTGCGATACGGAATGGGCCCGGAGGTTCTGCGTGATGTCAGCCTCCATATTTCACCGCGGTCGTTCCAGTTCCTGACCGGCCCGTCGGGAGCCGGAAAGACGTCACTGCTGCGGCTGTTGTTCATGACGCTGAAACCGACGCGTGGCCTGATCAACGTCTTTGGCAAGGATATCGCCACGATCTCGTCGAAGGAAATGCCGCTGCTGCGGCGCCGCATTGGCGTGGTTTTCCAGGATTTCCGTCTGCTCGACCACATGACCACCTATCAGAATGTGGCGCTGCCGCTGCGTGTGCGCGGCAAGGAGGAGGCGACCTATCGCGCCGAAGTTGAAGAGCTTCTCGACTGGGTTGGCCTCGGCGAGCGCATGCATGTGCTGCCGCCCGTCCTTTCCGGGGGCGAGAAGCAGCGTGCGGCAATTGCGCGGGCCTTGATCGATCAACCGGAAATTCTGCTCGCCGATGAGCCGACCGGCAATGTCGATCCGCCCCTGGCGAGACGCCTGCTCCGGCTTTTCGGCGAGCTCAACCGCTCGGGCACGGCGGTCGTCATCGCGACGCATGACCTGACGCTGATGGACCAGATCAACGCGCGGCGCATGATCCTCGACCAGGGGAGGCTCGACATCTATGATTGACGCCGCCCGTATCAAATATCTGGCGCTCGACCTGTTTGGCCGTGCCATGGAGCGGTTTCGGCCCAAGAGCGGGCAGGCGCCAATCGTGCCCGCCGGCAATGTTGTTGGCCACGCCCTGATGATCGTCATCGCCATCATGACTTTTCTCGCCTGCCTGACGATTGGCGCCGTCAGTCTCGTCCAGTCCACGGCGGCGACGTGGCAGAGCCAGATTTCGACCGAGGCCACGATCCAGATACGTCCGGTCGAGGGCCAGGACATGGAGGCGCTGCTCAACCAGGCGAGCACCATTGCGCAGGGTTTTACCGGGGTGAAATCGACGCGCATCATCGACCGTGCCGCGACAGAGCGTCTGCTGGAGCCATGGCTTGGAACCGGTCTCGATATCGATGAGCTGCCGGTGCCAAGGCTGGTGATCGTCACGCTCGACGAAGCTTCACCGCCGGATTTCGCGGCAATTCGCGCCGCGCTGGTCAAGGAGGTTCCGGGCGCCAGTTTCGACGATCATCGCAACTGGGTCGACCGGCTCGTTTCCATGGCGCGTTCGACGGTCCTGATTGGCATGGCGGTGCTTGCGCTCGTCGTGGCAGCGACTGTGCTAACGGTTATTTTCGCGACACGTGGCGCAATGGCCGGCAACGGACACATCATCGAGGTTCTGCATTTTATCGGTGCCGACCAGAATTTCGTTGCGCGTCAGTTCGAGCGGCATTTCTTCTGGACGGCGCTGAAAGGTGCCGCTTGCGGCGGCGCGCTTGCCATCGTCATTTTCCTGTGTATCGGCTGGTGGTCGTCGCATAATCTGGCGACGCCCGAGGCCGACCAGGCGACGGCGCTTTTCGGCAATTTTTCCATTGGATCTGGCGGCTATACGGGCGTCGTTCTCATCATATTGGCCGTCAGTATCCTGACCATGATTACAACAAGAATGACGGTCATAGCGCATTTAAGACGGGTTGACGGGCGCAGCGGCGAAAGTCACGAAACCTGATGCCATTTCATTCATTTTAATATCCGGATTGTACAACAGCTGAGCCCCAGCACTTTTTATTAAACAGAACAAGAACAAACCTCGAACAAGGCATTTTTAATCCAACATGGGCGCAAACGACAGCAACCAGCAAGATCAGATTGCTACCACGCGCGGCGGACGGCTGCTCGCCTTCATCCGCAGGCGCATCGTGCTTCCGCTGTTCATCGTCTGCGTTCTCGGTCTTGTCCTGTTCATTGGCGGGTTCATTTTCTTTGCCGATCGTGTCACCACCTTGGAGGCACCGGACCTTACCCGGCCTGCCGATGGGATCATCGTGTTGACTGGCGGTTATTCCCGGATCGAAGGGGCGCTCGATCTCCTTAAGAACAAGCGCGGCGAGCGCCTGTTCATCAGCGGCGTGCATCCAACGACCAATCGCAATGAATTGCAGCGTGTGACCGGCGGCGACGCCACCCTGTTCGAATGCTGCGTCGATATCGACCGTTCGGCACTGGACACCRTCGGCAATGCCGCCGAGAGCGTCAAGTGGGCCCATATGAACCAGTACAAGCGGGTGATCGTGGTCACCAACAACTACCATATCCCCCGCACGATGGTGGAACTCCGGCGCGTCTCGCAGGACATCGAATTCATCCCCTATCCGATTATCAACACCAACCTGCGCGACGGCGACTGGATTTCCCGCGGCCTGGTGGTGCGGGTGCTTCTGGTCGAATATATGAAATATCTTGGTGCCGAAGTTCGCTCGCGTCTCCCGGATAGCCTGTTCGGGTTCAAGCTTGGCGTGAAGACTTTTTGAGAGTTCACGGCAGGGCCACATTGGTATACGAAGGCGCAAGGCCAACCCTATCCCGAGTCCTGACCTAAATGACGATCATTCGATCAATCGCCTTCAACACACTCTTCTATCTGAATTTGATCATCCGGATGATCATCTTCACGCCCTATTATTTCTTGAGCCCGCGCAAGCAGGCATGGAGCGTTCCGAAAAACTGGGCGAGATCGAACCTGTGGCTGCAAAAGGTGATCGTCGGCGCAGACGTCCACATCGATGGGCTGGAGAATATCCCGGATGGTCCGTATATATGTGCGCCGAAGCACCAATCCTTCTGGGACACCTATGCCTTCCTGCCGCACATCGCCGATCCGGTCTATATCCTCAAGCGGGAACTGACCTGGATTCCGCTGTTCGGCTGGTACATTCAGAAAATGAAAATGGTGCCGATCGATCGCGGCAAGCGCTCCGCGGCCATGAAAGTGGCGGTGAGGGGCGCGCGCGAAGCTGTCGCCGGAGGCCGGCAGCTGATGATTTATCCTGAAGGCACACGGACCGCGCCGGGTGCGCCGCCGCATTACAAATACGGCGTCGCGCACATCTATGGCGAACTCGGTGTTCCCGTCGTTCCGATCGCGCATAATGCCGGCCTCTATTGGCCGCGCCGCAAGTTCATGCGCTATCCAGGCGTTATCCACTGCCGCATTCTGCCGCCAATCCAGCCGGGGCTCGACAATGACGCGTTTTTGAAGAAGCTCGAAGAGGTCACCGAAGCGGCCTGCGACGAGCTTCTGATCGAAGCAGCGAAGTCAGACAATCCGCCGCCCATGCCGCCAACAGCGGTCAGGCGGCTGAAAGAACTTGGGGTGGCTGTTTAGGGCCTGTCAGGTGGACATACCCTTCTTCCGCCACCTCCGTCATCCTAAGTCCTCGGGTTAAACCCGAGGATGACCCGAGGACCCACACTTTCTTGAAGAAACACGAACGCAACGCTGTGATTCGAGCGTCCCAATGGGTCCTCGGGTCAAGCCCGAGGATGACGGAGAGGGAGGAGTGTTTCAATCAAACCCTGAAGCCTCTATCGCACCCGCCAACCCGCGGTCCGACCCTCCCCATCGAGGGGAGGGTGGAGGTTGCGGTTCGCTATTGCTGGGCGAGCTTCTGTACGGGTTTGTCCCGGCCGAGATTCTGTAACTCGATGTCGGTGATCGCCACCTTGCCGCTCTCCTTGGGGAAGACGAGTTTCAGCGTTTTGAGGTTGTTTGTGTCGATGCCCTCGAAGGCGGCAAGCGGGATCGCCACCATGTTCATCAGGATCTTCACCTGACCCTTTTCTGCGAACGGTGCATCATTCGGATCATCGACCATCGGAATGTTCGTAGCCTTTTTGTCTTCGGCCCCGTTCAGATGCATAACCGCCGGTTTCGCTTCGGTCTTTTTCTTTGGGGCATTGTAGGTTGCATTGCTGAAATCGCTTGCCTTTAGCATTGCGGTCTTGCCGGCGCTGTCTGTCAGCGTCACCTCGACCTCCTGGCCCATGGGCCGCACAACGGCAATGCGGAAGGTGAGTGAATCCATGCCCCTGGCGGAAAGGCCCATGAGGTCGGTGACAATGGAAGGTTCTTTGGCTGACCAGGCTAGTTCCATATGGTCGGCAATCGAAAGCATGTTGTCGTTGTTCTCTCCCGTGGAATATTCGAACCCAGGCAGCAGGCCAGGCAAGCATTGGCCGCTGTCAGAGCCGCCAATCGGCATCTCACAGCGCGCGGATGCATCAAAGCCTTTCAAGGTGATCGCGCCGCCAAGCTCATTCCCGGTTGCACTCTCATCGCGCGCGAAACGTGCGATGAGCTTGCGGCTGGGGGCGCCTTTTTGAACAGTCAACGCGACACGTTCGTCGCATGGACCGTCTGTTGATGGGCAGGCAGCGTTGGGAAGCTGGGCAGTGCCGTTCCAGTAGGCGGCAAACTTCTGTTCGCCACCAACATGAAAGCGCATGAAGGAATTGATAAGGAAACTGCCTCCGCGGCGCTGATCTACCTGATTGAGGCGCATGGAGTTCGGCCGATTATTGGCACAATAGGATTTCCCATCATTGTGCCCAGAGGGAACGAGCACAGGTTTCCCCTTCCCCGAGTAGCGCAGCTTCAGGACGTTCATGTCGTCGTCGCTCCACTCCGTATTGTAGAAATTGTGATTGGCGCCGAACACCTGGATTTGATAGCGCGGTGCGATGTCGGTGGAAAGGCCGAATCGGTTATGGTCGAACGATCTTGCGCCATCAAGGTAGCTGACATCGCCATCACAGGTGGGCAGCAAGTTGGCGAGCGGCACATTGTTGACGCCGAGATTACCATTATTGTCCAT